>JAYEJJ010000032.1:0-25972 GCA_034660495.1 Thermodesulfobacteriota bacterium
TTGTACGACTTTGTCTGGGAGTTGTTTTTTGGGCTGAATTTTTGGTCATCCTTTCGTCCTTTGGTTAAGGGTTACCTCTTAACCATAAATGAAAGGCTACTGGCTGTCCATACTTAAAAACAACTCAACTCCCCCAAAACCGTTATAACCAGAATATCTCAAACCAAACTTTTGATAATCTTCAAGTTTACTGTCCTGGGTGACAAAGAAGCAGTTGTTTTTTATACAATGCCAGATCATTATTCTATCGAATGGGTCTTTGTGATTTTTAACTTTGGGCAACTCATTGTAAGAAGACATTAGTTCATGACGAATTTCCAATATTTCAATCCCCATCTCTTTGGTCACTATTGGAATATCTTTTGGCTCTAAGCCCTGAAAATCAAGTTTACCTAAACCATATTTTAAAGAAATTTCCCAGAAAGATATGAAGGTAACAAAAATTTCGTTGTCTGTATCCTGCAATATGACCAATTTACTTTTTTTTATTTGATCAGGTTTGAATATGAGCCAAAGCAAAATATGTGTGTCGATTATATATTTATTAGTGTTAAGTTTTAAGTGTTAAGTGTTAAGATAACACTTTCATGCCTTGTTGTGCCCGTCAAAGCATGGGATTTCTAAAAAAAGTATAACCAACAGGGCGTAAAATTACAATCACAAAAAAATATGAGCTGTTGTTTTGAACGCGGTACAGGGCAGGCTTGCGCCGCTGGTCAGGGGGAATGGACAAGCCGGAAGCCAAGGTTGCTGCCGGTACTGCCCGGCCAGTTGATGAGCCGGTTCGCAGAGCGGCAGTTCCGCGCGTTGCTGTTCCAGCTGCCGCCGCGTAAAACCCGGAACGAGCCTTCAGACGGCCCCTGGGGATTATAGACCGGACTGTCCGTATAATAGCCACTGCTATACCAGTCCGAACACCACTCCCATACATATCGTACAATCCCCAGGCGCTGGTGGCAAAACTTGCCACAGGGACGGTAGTATGTCTATCCTCTCCGGATGGACACCCTTCATACGGATAATCTCCGTCATAATTGGCCTGATCCGTTGACAGGCACTTTCCAAATAAAAAGAGAGTAGATGTTCCCGCCCGGGCTGCATACTCCCATTCGGCTTCCGTGGGCAGCCGGTACGTACCCTCTCCCCGCTGGTTCAGCTTTATAATAAATTCCTGAATATCGTTCCAGGAAACATCTTCCACCGGACAGTCTGCACCGCATGCAGCAAAAGAAGACGGATTACTCCCCATCACCGCCTCCCACTGCCCCTGGGTCACTTCAGTGGACTGCATGTACTTGAGTTTTCGAAAAATACTTCTTGACTTTTATTATGATTTGTGTGTCGCCTTATTTTTCAGGGAATTTTTGTTTTTTTATCTTTTACAATGTTGGCATAAGGCTGTCTTTATAACAATTTATAACACCAATTTAAAAAAACAATCTCATATAACCCTTTGAAAACACTACGACTCATAATTCTTTAAAAAAGTCAAATTAAAAATTTCGAAAAGTCAAGCATGTAGTAATCCTGTGTCAGTGTCACCTGATGCTGCGGCCCTTCATCATCGTCATGTCCGAACTCATTGTTCGGCGATCCCGTCATGAATGTCCCGGCTGGAATTTTTTTAAAGGTCATCCCCAGGGAGTTGGTAAAGGGGCCGGTGTTTTCAGTTACCTCTAAGTTCACTGTAATATACTGCGGTGCATTAACCGCGCCAGGAGCCGTCACCGTTATCACACCGCTGTACGTGCCGGCATCCATGCCCGATGCAGAAGGCGTAATCGTAACAGAAGCGGTCTGACCTTTATTCAGGGTACCGGATGCCGGGGTCACACTCAGCCAGTCATCCACTTTAACCACAGTATACGACATGCTGCCGGTACCTGTGTTGGAGATGTCAAAGGACCCGGCAGAGCCATCACTTCCCCTGGATACGGACAGAGTCACACGGGTGATGCTCACCTTAAGGGCCGGATGGGGAAATACCACTTTTATATTACACGATACAGTAAAGCCGCCAAAAGAAGCGGTCAATCCGGTGCTGCCTTCGGACAGGGCCGTTACAGTGCCGGCTGAATCCACGGAAGCAATAGACCCGTTTTCAACGGACCAGGATGCGGCCGGGGTCACATTCATCTCCGGCCCTTTGCTGTAAACGGCAAACACTTTAAAATAGGCAACGGCACCGGAATAGCCCAGGGTTGCACCCTGGGCCGGATCAAGCCGTAAACCGGTCAGCTCTGGAAAAGCCACGGTAACAATTGCGGTTCCCGTCTGGTATCCATAGGTACAGGTGATGTCTGCCGTTCCGTTGGAAAGGGCAGTAACATTTCCTGCGGAATCCACACTGGCAATGTCGGCATTGGAGGATTGCCACAGCACCCCGGCCATATCCGCCCCCAGCACCTGCTGAGGGCCGTCGATGAAAATCGCAGTGGCTGTGATCTTCCGGGTCGCCCCCCTCGTTTCCAGGGTCACAGCCGAAGGACTGACATTGACGACCCCCACGTTGGTGGGAATATCCGGATCATCTCCCCCCCGGCAGAACTTCAATGGATGCAGATGCTTCATAGCCGGAATAGGAAACCGTGATCTCAGCCGTCCCCTGAGCAACCCCCCTGACACTTCCTGATGCATCCACGGCTGCAATGGACGGATTTTTGCTTGTCCACCGGCACTCTGTTCTGTTAGACACATCCTCGCTTGTCCCGTCGGAATAGAGGACTGTGGCGGTGAGTTTCAAAGCATCTCCCTGGTTTACTGAAGCGCTTGACGAAATAACGGTAAAGGACACCATCTCTTTTGGCGCTATCCCGCCGGATGTCACGGAAAAAGAGCGCACCGCCTCAGTGGACACCTGATTGGCACGGGTTTTAGCCTTTACATGAAAGGTATACTCACCCAGGTGAAGCCCATCGTACTCAACACTTTTTTCAAGGGTAGTAAAATCGCACCATGACCCAAACTCCGGTTCATGGTTCACGAGATACAGGCATAGGCATATTCCATTGTCGTGTTGCCGAATATGGTGTGGGCCGCATCTCCTGTTTCCAGTAATGGAAATGAGGCAAATGTCCCAAAGACATCTGATGGCGCTGCATGTACCTGCATCTCTGCCTGTGGCTGCACCGTGGACTGCATGGGAGTTTCCCTGTCAAGGTAAAACACAACCGAGTCAAACCCTGCCCATTTCCCCTCAAGCAGATCGGTGCCTGGTTCCGCCAGCACCATGTACCAGGTGTACTCCCCGGACGGAAGACCGGTGTGATCCAGGGTTAAAAACTCATATTCATTAAGCTCAAACAGTAACAGGTCCGTGAACAGTGCGGGAAATCCACCTGAGAAAAAATCAACCGCACCGGTAACCTGAAATCCTGCAGCAGGATCAGGGATTAGGGGATGAATGGTTCCGTCCGGATAAAGGAGCGCGCCGTAGATATCGGCCACGCCGCTTCCCCCCCAGTGACAACTTCATTTCGATTTGATCCGAAGCGCCATATATGCTTTTATCGGTATCGGGCCGGACAAAGGGAGTATTGCCCTTTCGAAATATCACCGGATCAGAAGCAGATGTCATTCCCTTTGCATCTCTTACGTGGAAGATCACTTCGTAGCTGCCGTCAATGTCATAGTTCCGCCAGATGCCGGTAAATTTTCCTTTTTCATCAGCGGATTCTTTCATATTTACCAGTTCCACCTGCTGTTCATAGGTCTCCTTTTCTCCGGTGAAATAGGCGGCAATTTCTTCAGGATCAAAATCGGGCCGGACAATGGAGGCCCAGGCAGAATCAAAGGCATTCAGGGAATTGGCCTTGATTTCAAATACAATGCTTTCTCCTGTGAGACGTCCGCCGCTGGTATGGGAGATAATGGAAGGGGGCCGGGCCGCCGTAGCACTGATGCCGCCCACGTAAAAATCATTTACAAGATCACGTTCCGACCAGGTGGCCGTTCCATCACCATCAGCATCAAGACGGGGCTTTTGTTTGATAAAAGATGCCCTGTTTTTCATGGTTACCTTTACGTCCTTGAACGCTTTACCAAGACTCCACGGAATCTTAAGCCGGTCAATCAAAAGGGAGGAAAAAAACTCTCCGTTCTGGCCCCAGTGGACAAACCGATCCTCTGCTGCCATGACGATCTTGCGGCCGTCGCCGTCGAGTTGCCGGTTAAACGATCCGGCAAAACATGTCTCTATGAAAATCACCATGGAGTCACACTTTTGGTCTATCTGAAACCGGGTTAAAAGTGTGTCAAGGGCAAGGTCATCAAGGTACTCCCCCTGGCTCTGGGCCAATTTAAACTGCGCCGTACGCTCATCATGCCCCCCATGACCGATGATCCACAAATAAAGGGTTTCCCCTTCTTTATATCTCTGACGTACAAAATCCTCCATGGCAGCACTCACAACCGTTTTGGTCATCTGGGAATGATCGACAACGCCTGGGTCTTCAGCGCCGTCATCGTCAATATCAATGCTGCTTTGGCCCATGATCAGAAAAATATCATCGTCCGTGTAATCCATGGCATTGACAAACCCGTTGTACACGATCTTGACTATTTTCCTGGTGTCGTTCCATGTGGAATTAATGTCAGGGTTGGCATCGCCTGCAGCAAGAATGATCAAAGGCCCCCTGCCCGGCAGCACTTCAGTTCCACCGCCCAGGGCTTTAAATGTAAACCCCACAGTCTTTCACTGCTGGATTTCCGCCCCCTCTTCCGGGCCGTCTATGATCGCCACTTCAGGCGCTGCTGCATACACAGGGAAAGGCATCATACATAAAAGCAGCAGAACCACTGCTGCCAAAAATTTTCTCTGCCCTGGCACACACCGATATCGGAACGGCTTCCCTGAAAAATCTGTCCATCGGTTTCCTGATCGTGTCATCTGTCCTCTCCCTTTTACCCGTTTATATCCTGACGGCTGTTCAGCCATATCTAAAAACTTGTTTATTCTAAATACAGTTAGGAGAATGAGTCGCTTTTGTCAATAAAAGATTCAAATATCTCCCGGATATCTGATAAAAAAATCGTAGAACGGCTCACACCGCTTGAGATAAGGAGAAAAGCATTACTCAAAGCTGAATCCGGTCAGTATCTGGCTGCCGTACTTCCTTCCTTAAGGTGGCCGGATCAATATCCACAAATACTGGATCTGCCCCAAGGAGCGTGATTACTTCTGCCGTGGAAATAAAAGTAAACGGAGAGGTAAACACCGCATCTCCCGGGCCAATGCCGGATGCCATCAGCGACATGAGCAGGGCATCGGCACCTGAAGCGCAGGCGATGACATGACGTATCTGCGCAAACTCAGCAAGCTTTGTTTCAAATTCTGCCACTTCCGGCACCATTATGTATCTGCCGTGCTTCAGAACCGTTTTAATGTTGTTTTCAATCGCCGGCTGAATGATTTTCTGCTGGGCCGCAGGATCTACAAAGGCCCTGGGTGCGTTTGATTCCCCGTTGTCTGCTTCGCTGCGGTCTGATTCACTGATGACTAATGGGGGATCAATTGCCCTGCCGCACACCGGACAGGTAAATACCCGGGTTAATTTTTTACCGCAATCACACATCCACCCGGTCTGTTTTGCTGGAGTGCTCATGACCAGGGAAGGTCCAGGCTCAAGCCTGCAGGCCTGTCCCGACATACTGGCCGGCCTGCTTTCTGTAAAGGGCGGCGTACCTGCCATTTTTTGCCATCAGGCTTTCATGGCTGCCGTTCTCCAGAATACTGCCATTGTGCAGAAGCAGAATTCTGTCAGCCATTTTTACGGTAGAAAACCGGTGGCTGATAATCAGAGCAGATTTCCCTTTGACAAGATCTTTAAATTTTTTAAACAGCTCAAACTCGGTATTTACATCCAGGGAACTGGCCGGTTCGTCTAAGATAACAAGGGCTGCATCCCGGAAAAAGGCCCTGGCCAGTGCGACCATCTGCCACTGCCCCGTGCTTAATGCTTCACCGTGCTTAAACCACCGGCCAAGGGGGGTATTAAACCCTGAATGAAACTGCTCTATCTGACTTTTTATGCCGGCCTTTTCTGCGGCTTTTTCAATGCCGGGGCTGTTCTCTTCCGCATCTATATCGCCAAGCCATATATTCTCCCGTGCGGTCAGATAATACCGTATATAATCCTGAAACACAACACTGATCAATTTTTGATAGGCCTTGATGCTGTGATTCCTGATATCTACGCCGTTCAAAGCAATGCTGCCGCTCACGGGATCGTAAAGACGGCATAACAATTTTACCAGCGTGCTTTTCCCAGACCCGTTTTCTCCCACAAGGGCCACCACTTCACCGGGTTTGATGGAAAAATTCACATTGTTTATTATATTTGTGTTAGAATTTTTGTATTTAAAAGAGAGATCCTCCGCTTTAAACCCGGTTTCCCCTCCAAAATCTGAACTCTTGTCTGAGTTCTCGAAAGTTTCTGCCGGATGAATGCACACGGGGTCATCCGGATCTTTGATGTCTGATTTGACATCCAGAAACTCATAAAAATTGGACAGAAAAAGATTGTCTTCATACAGGGCGGCAACCCCGCTGAGAAGAGAATTCAAGCTGGCGAGCCCCTTTTGAAACGCCTGAAAATACATGACCATGTCGCCAATGGTAATATGGCCCTGAACGGTTTCAAACGCAATATAGACAAAACATCCAAAAACGCTTATAACAGCACTTGCCTGGGCAATGAAATCCCCGGCCGCCCTTCGTTTTTCAAACCAGAGTTTTTCACTGCGGAGCGATTCCCTGATGGTGCTAAACCGGTCAATAAAATGCTCCCCCAGACCAAAGAGTCTGAATTCACCGGCATGGGCCTCCCCAGTGAGCATCCAGTTGAAATAATGGGCTTTTCTTTCATCTTCGGTTCTTTTCTTCTGCCATGAATAAATCCTGTCAGAGTATTTAAGCCGCATAAACACACCCGGCACAGCAGAAGCACACACGACAAGGGGAAGAATGGGTTGAAACATCACCAGAAGTCCCATTACAGCAGCAAACGAAGCAGCACTCCGGCCGGTCAGCACCAGGCCGTTAACAATGCTGGTCGGTCGGTAAGGGCCTTCTTTCTGGGCGCGATGCAAAGTATCTCTGTATTCTGGAGATTCATAAAAGGCAAGATCCAGAGACACAGATTTTTCGTGGAGCACTGAAAACATATGATCCGTTACAGCCAGGGCCTGGGCTTTTTTGACATACTCGGAAAAAAAATTACTCAGCGCAGTTAAAAGCCCTGCCCCTCCCGCCAGAGCAATATAGACAATTACCAGGGGAAAGCCCTCTTCAAGGCCGGCTGCCCTGTATAGCGAATTGTCTGACAAAATACGGGAAAGGTGGTGAAACACGTGTAATACAGAGACGCTGCCAGTCTCAGCAACAGCGGAAGACGATGAAATAAGGGCAGCAACAGCATCAATAATCAATTTAACAAGGTAGAGAGAGAGAAGGGGCAGAGCGCCCTGAAAAACAATCAAAACTGCACTGATCACAGCCCAGCCGGGACCTGCCTGCCAGACAAACCAGACAGCCCTGTCTATGCGCAGGGCATTTTTCAGCTTAACCTGTAACGGGTTGGTTTTCATTGGGGAAAGTTCTATTGGGGCTCAAGGGATTTAAAAAGGGAAAGTATATCCGGGGAATTTTCTTTTTTTCCAGTCCCGTAGGAATTGAATGCAGCGCCCAGCTGGTATTTTTAGCTCTGTTCCCTGTTTCTTGAAATCCACCTGATGGTGGCAAAAAGCTCCACCGGCTGATCAACCCCGGGAATTTCAATTTTTACCAGAATTTTTTTACCGGGTTTAATCCGTTCATTACAGAGAAAACTGACTCCCCCTCTGCTGAGGTTTAGCACAGGAAAATACTTTTCCGGATAAACAGGTTTTATAAAAATCCCAGGTCTGTTTTTGTAGTAAAGGGTGGTGCCGGGTATGGAAAATCTTTCACAATGTCTTTTTTTCAATTCTGCGCCTCATAACAATTTTTCGTCTCACAGGGGAAGTATGATGAGCTGATCTAACGGCGGTCTCTACCACAAAAATTGAAAACCCTGGCAGTACAAGTGGCTAATAAAGAACATGGCTGGTTAGAGAACACCATAACAGGTTGACCAAAGCATTTTGCTCTATTGAACAATTTCGATATCAAGCATCTGATTTATGTTCAGCCCCAGGCCGTAGAGTGTTTTTATCCGGTTGAATTCATTATCGTATAAGGAAAGCATAAAATACTGGTTTATTGGTATTTCCAGCTGAAAAAAACCTAGTTTTCCGATTTTTACAGTAACGGGTTCCTCACCATTCATATAATCCAGATACAGCACCCCCTGTACAGGCTGCTCCGGTATCCATTCGCTCTGCATGGGCATGACCGATTTCCTGCTCAGGCTTGACTTCATGGGGGAACTTCCTTCAATTGTACCGGAATCCTCTTCCTTTTCCAGGTCGTCGTCCTGGTTCAAAAAATAGATATTTCCCATCACACAGGATTTTTGTTCAACAGGTCTGGCAAAATCTATGGTAGCCAGATACACATTCAGCGGCGGAATATTTTCCCATGAAAAAACAGCTGAAGTGAACGATACACCGATCTGCGTCATGTCAATGCTGAAAATATTGGCCGGGTGATCAATATCCGGATTCAGCGCATCGCGGATCATATTGGTAAAAATTTTTTCTGCAGCTTCAACTGGATCTACATAAAGATTTTCAAAGGAGAGCAGTCCCAGATTTTCTCCGGTTTTTTCCGCATCATATCCTGCATTGAAAATTCTGTCGGCAATGGTTCTGCCGTCCAGGGAGGTATAGTCATAATACATGTTTTCAACCATATCTGCGGCATGATGGTGTGCAGCTTCTGCCAGTGTATTGTTCCAGGCCAGAGGCGGCAGCCCGTTGTTCAGTTCCAGGACCCAGGCTCTGTCCCCAAGGGCAGCACGGGCCCTTTCCATGTCAATCTGGTAATTTTCTATCGTCTTTACAGGGTTGGCCCTGGCATCATTTATCATCCGCCAGAGATATACACCTGCATCCGTGTCATCAAACCCTGAGCTTTCCATTACAGCGCCAAAACAAACAAGACATGCCGCTGTTATCATAAATATAAACTTTTTCATTTTCTGCATCCTTCATATAGATACATCCCTTAAGGGAGTATTGTTATTTTATTGTCTCAAACCCTGTTCAACCTGATCTATAACATTAGCAAAAAACATACCACATAAAAAAGAGGTCAAAGACAAGGGGTCAGGCTCCGGTTATTATGGTTATTTGATTTTTGCTGTTTACACGCCTTGCAAGGGGATCACAACAGGATCAGAAACTTCTCAAAACCATATTAACCGGAGCCTGACCCCTAAAAAAGCCTGCCCCCCTAAAAATAAAACCGTAATAACCGAAGCCTGACCCTTAAAAGGAAAAGCTGATTTTTGCATAGGCAGTCAGGGGAAAGGCTTCAACAGGGCCGTAGAGACCAGGGTATTCAAAGGTGTTGTCAAGGATATTCTTACACCCGAGGGTGAATGCCGCGCCTTTCAAAAAGAGGTCCTTCAACCGGATCTCTGCATTGACAAGCAGGGGATTGTGGTAGTCTCCGGAAATGGTATCCTGTGCATAGGAAAAGGAAACCGGACCTGAATAATAGGCATTCAGAGAAAGGGCAAGCTTGGGCATGATATCCCATTTAAGGCCCGCGTTCACCATAAAATCCGCACCGGGATTGTAATCTTCCGACCATACGTCATAATCTTTGACCACTGAGCCGTCCGGGCTGATATAAGTGGATCTGAGCACAGAAAAATCATAGTCCTCCCCGGACAGAAACATCTTTGTCAAAGAACCTGAGAGCCTTAAATTCTCAAACATTTTTGTTTTAAAGCTGATTTCACCGCCGGTGATATCCTGATCCAGAGGATCTGAAAACCCTGCATACCGGTCCGACTGAACATGATCTGAAATGCGGTTGTAAAAGGCGGTTAAAGAAACCACAGTATCCATGGAGGGAGACCATTCGGCCTGGAGATTAACAGTGGTAATCCCGTCCCTTTCCAGAAGCTCATCTTCAAACACCTGTTTGGAATACGGGGTTCTGTATCCCGTGCCCATAACCGTTTTAATCCGCCATTGATTTGACAGGGGGAGATTGACACCAAGGCTGTAACTGGCATTGTAGTCATCATACATGGAATTATCATCAAATCTGCCGCCCAGCCAGACCTCACCCCAGGAAAACTGATGCCTGTACTGGGAAAACACTGAAAACAGATTGCTTTCATAATCATTGTGCTCAACCGGCTGAACAAAAAACTCATAATCAGCCACCATGAGTTCCGGCATAAACCCGCCCTCCAGCATTTTTGCATCTACCCGGTTTTTCCGGTAGGACACCCCGCCGGTGAGCAGTCCCTTCTGAAAAAATCTGTGATCCCAGAGAAGTTCACAATAATATACCGAGGTATCCTCTTTTACGGAAACACCGGCATCCTCCTGTTCATAGGTGATATCCTGATAATAGGTGGTAAAATTCCAGTGGGACTTTCCCATAACCTTGTTTATATTGGCCTTTATGAAGTTGACAGGCGTTTTTTTCTCACTGGCCCATATCAGGCCATTGTGATCCATGAGGGTGACGGGTTTTTTAAAATCAGAGTACCGTCCGGACAGGGTAATATAATCGTTGATATGGGCATTGGCATTGACTTCATAGTAAGAGGCGTCATCAATGGTCAAGGAGGTGATATCCCACTGGCCGCTTTCCTCCCCCCGGGTGACCTGAAAATACTTATCATTGTGGTACCTGTTTTCAACCCCGGACAGGGACAGATACAGATCCCAGTTTCTGCCGCCTGTGCCAAGGCTGGCAAATCCCTTTTTCAATGAATCGCTGCCCGTTGTCACTTCTGCTCTCACCCCGTCTGCCTCTTTTCCGGTAAAGGGCACAATATTGACAATACCGGCAAAGGCATCCGCGCCCCACAGCACAGAACCGGGCCCCCGTATGATCTCCACCCGTTTAACATTATCCAGGCAGATCTCATAATCAAGGGAGGCATAGGTCCTTGTGCCGCCGGTGGGCACAGGCACCCCGTCATAGAGGACAAGAATGCCGTTGGCAATTCCCCTGAGCCAGGGAACGGTTCCCATGCCCTGGTCGGCCATATAAAACCCCGGTTCTGAAGCAAGCACTTCAGCAAGGGTTTCAAATCCTGAGGCTTCTATATCCTCATGGTTCACCACCCTGACAACGGCAGGCGCGGAAGACGGCGATTCCGGAAACCGGGACGCGGCCGTTACAACGGCGAGCTCCTCTCCCACAAACATCAGCATGGTATCATCCGATTCAACGGCATCTGCCGCACCCGGCATGAAACCCGGCCCGATGAGAACACAGGTGACGATCAGCAGGATTGTTACCATATCTGCCTGTTTAAATATCATTATTCATCATTCCTCCAGCAGTTTGCTCAAGGTTCTGAATCGCGCCCTGGAAAGCCCCAGAAGCCTTGCTGCACTGCTTTGATTCCCTGCTGTCATGTCAAGGGACTGCTGAACAATATTTTTCTGGATTTCATCATAATCAATCCCTGTGGGGGGGATTTTAAACAGATTTTCATTGTAATCATAATCCCCTGAAGAAACACTGATAAACTTGAGATCATCCGATGTAATGGGAAAGGCACCTGACTTAAGGATAAGAATCCTTTCAATGACATTGGCAAGCTCTCGAACATTGCCCGGCCAGGAGTACTGGGACAATTTTTTACCTGCCGCCCGGGTCAGCACCTCTCCCTTTATCTTTTCCCTATGGGTAAATTTGGTAATAAAATGATGGGCCAGGGGAATGATATCCTCTTTTCTCTCCCGCAGCGGGGGCACATTCACAGGAAACACCGCCAGCCGGTAATAGAGATCCTGGCGGAACTTCTTTTCCATGGCCATACGTTCCAGATCCTGATTGGTGGCACACACCAGCCGGGTGTCCACGGGGATCTCCCTGTTTCCGCCCACCCGCTGTATGGTTTTTTCCTGAATGGCCCGCAGCAGCTTTGCCTGGGCATTAAAGGGAAGATCTCCCACTTCATCGAGAAACAGGGTACCCCCGTCCGCATATTCAAACTTTCCTTCTTTTTTCTGGTTGGCCCCGGTAAACGCACCTTTTTCATGTCCAAACAATTCTGATTCCACAAGATTCTCTGAAATTGCAGCGCAGTTTACCGCCACAAACCGCCCTGATGCCCGACTGCTTGCATGGTAAACCAGATTGGCCACCACCTCCTTGCCGGTGCCGGATTCCCCGGTGATCAGAACGGTTGTATCACTGCCGGCCACTTTTAAGGTCATGTCCTCTACCGCCTTCATGGCTGAGGAGGCAAAAACCGCTTTTTTTTCCGATTCATTTTTCAAAGACTGTCTTAACCGGCGGTTCTCCGTTAACACCCGTCCCATGCCCAGGGCACGCTCCACGGAAAGTTTGACATTTTCCTCTTCAAAGGGTTTTACCAGATAATCCGACGCCCCCAGCCGCAAGGCCTCCACCACGGATTCTGTGGAGGCATAGGCTGTGATAAAAACCACGGGACACCCCATATCATTTTCCTTGATTTTCTCAAGCAGCCCCTTTCCATCCAGCCGGTCCATGCGGATATCAGAAATCACCAGATCAAAAAAATCCTGTTCGAGTTTTTCATAGGCATCCATCCCGTCAAAGGCCTCGTCAATGTCATGGCCCTGGGACTTGAGCATGATTTTCAGGATCTGTCGAATACGTTCTTCATCGTCTACTACCAGAATTTTTGCCATTTCAAACCCTCATTCTTATCTCAAAACAGGCACCGCCTGATTTTCTGTTAAATGCTGTTACCGACCCATTGTGAAGCTGGAGGATATCCCTGACAATGGCAAGACCCAGACCGGTCCCCTTGGCCCTGGTTGTAAAAAAAGGGGTGAATATCCCCTGAAGATGCTGATCATCTATGCCGTTTCCATTGTCTCTGATCTGCACAACGTATTCATCCGCTGTCCGTCTGCCCTGAATATCAATGACAGCTCCAAAAGGATCGGAATGTTCAACAGCATTTTTCATGATATTGGACACCGCCCTTTCCATGAGATTCACATCACAGTCCACCCAGGCCTCTTCACTGTCGAAAAACAGCTTCAAATTTTTATCATTACTTGTAAACCGGTATTTTTCAATCAGGTCTGAAAAAAAATCTTTCATGGACACCTTTGAAAAATTGATTTTTTTGGGTTTGGCAAAGAGCAGGAATTCTTCAACCAGCCGGTTCAGCCGCTGTACCTCCTCATCCAGATAAACCCCCATGGTCAGCCGGGTGTCATCATCCAGATCCTCTTTTTTAAAAATATCCAGACTGCCCTTTATAATGGCAATGGGATTTTTAAGCTCATGGGCCACCATGGTGGAGAATTTTCCAATTTCAGCCAGGCTGCTCTGTCTTGCCATTTCCCTGTGGGCCTTTTCCGTTTTCTGCTGATGAGTTTTAACCGATTCCAGCATCTCATTAAAGGCCAGAGCAAGGGTTTTGGTTTCATTGAGATTGCCTCCCCGTGCCCGCACATCCAGATCTCCACGGGATACCCGTCTTGATACATCAAGGAGATCATTTAAAGGAGCGGTAATGGACCTTGACACCAGCCAGTACCAGGTCACAGGAAACAGAGACAATACTATGGAAATAACAATAAAATAAAGGGTCATCTGCCGGGTCAACCCCTCAAACCCGGAATCCGCATAGAAGAGTTCAACATACCCCAAAAGTTCGTCTGATTTAAAATTTTTGTACAAAGACATTTCCCCACTGTCCGGCTGAATCTGGGACACCGGTGTCCTGATTTTTACAATGGATCCAGCCTCTTTTTTTTTCTCACGTCCGGCCAGGACCCTGCCCTCAAGATCGGTAATGGACACCTTGACCACATCCTCCTGATCCAGCATATTGCCGGCCAGGCTTTCAAGCATGTCTGTGTCTTGAAGCAGCACCCCCAGTTCTGCATTCCGTGCCAGGTATTCGGACAGCACAATAAAATTCTGGTGAAACCGCTGTTTTAAAAATTTCATGGTCAGACTCAGGCCCACCCCGCCCATGGTTATTGAGGTACCAATAATAAATAAAATGGCAATGCCCGTCAATCTCGTCTGAATGGAATCAAACTTCACTGCTAATTCACCTCCAGACGGTCAGGAAAGGCAGTGCCGATTTTTATTCCAAGAAGATCAACCACCTTTTTATTTAAAACCATACCATGGGCAGGTCTTGTAAACCTGCATTTTTGATTGTTCATCACGGCTTTTACATTTTCTGCGGCCTGCCGGCCGATGCCCTGGTAATCCAGGACAAAGCTCAGGGCTGCGCCGGATTTATGAAAAAACCGGTTGTATCCGATCACAGGAATCTTCTGAGCAACGGCCTGCTTGATCACGTACTTTATCAAAACCGGAGAACTTACGGTTTTGTCGGGAATAAACAGCAGGGCATCCACATCAATTGATTTTTTCTTAAAAAAAGAACTGATATCTGAATACGTTCTGACATGAAGGGGAACAATGTCAATTCCGCTGAACTTACCCAGGACCATGGCTGTATTAAACCAGACAAGATTATTGTCAGGATTGAAAAATACGCCGATTTTCTTTACCTCTGGAAACACTTTGGATATGCCTGTTACTGCTTCCCCGGAAAACAGGTTAAGGGATACCCCGCATATGGATTCTTTTTGGGGTACAATTTTCCGGGGATTGAGCACCATGGCATAGAGGATGGTTGTGGTGCATGGTCGGGCAGCAAGACAGGACAGGGCTTCAGGGCCCACTGCAACCACACAGGCATATTTATCAAGGGACTGTCCCTTGTAATTGAGATCATGGCTGAACAAATTGTTGTCCTTGTCCAGGAAAATACGCACCACAGGCATATCAAGGGCCTGCTCAAAGCCCTGGACCATTTCCAGAAACGGCCGGATTTCCTTTGAAATTACTACAGCCACAGGCTCTTCAAGGGCAAGGGCGTTTCCCGTGCACAGCAGAAGGCCTGTGAGGAGCAGCCCGGCCAGGCATAATTTTTTACAATGTGTTGTTTTCAATTAAATCTTTGATATTTTCAATCTTGTTTGAAAATTCCTCTGTGACCTGATCGGCCTTTTCCCGGGTGTTTACCACATGGGGGGTTAAGAGAAACATCAGCTCTGTTTTGGTTGACTCCCTGGAAGTGCCGTTGAAAAAATACCCAAGAAAGGGAATATCCCTTAAAAGAGGCACCCCTGAACTGCTGGTGGAATCCTTGCCCCGCATCAGTCCTGCCATGAGAATGGTCTGTCCGTCATGGACCACAAGGGCGGTTTCAGCAACCCGTGTCAATATGGAATAATTGCTGGCTGCAGGATCCAGGGTTCCCCGTTCACTGACCTCCTGGCTCAACTCCATCTTTACAAGGCCGTTGGAATTAATCCGGGGGGTTACCGTCAATATGATCCCTGTTTTCTTGTACTGCACGGTATTGGTCACGCCGCCGTCGGAGGACGTAACAGAGCCGGTTATGGTGGGAATATCCTCGCCCACCTCAATTCTGGCCTCCTTATTGTCAACAACCATGATATTGGGAGAGGAAAGAATATTGATGTCTGAATCAGACCCCATGGCTGTAACAAGGCCATTTAACACATCTGCTGAATTAAACACCCCGTATGACAACCCGTTTATCTTGCCCAGCACCTGGTCAATCACCCGGCTGGATTCATTGATATCCAGTCCGCCCTGACCGCTGTATTTTCCGAATTTATTGTTCAGCAGCCACTGTACCCCGTACTCGTTTTTCTTGTCCAGGGTAATTTCCGCAATCACCACATTGATAAGCACCTGACGGGGAATCACGTCCAGTTCCTTTAATACTTTTTTAATAATTTTATAATCCCTGGCCGTGGCCTTGAACACAATGGCATTATTGGTCTCATCCGGAATAATTTCAATATCACCGGAAAGTTCACCGCTAACTGTCGTTTCAGGTGACGATCCCTTGTCCCCGCTGGCAGTATCCACAATCTGCTTTTTCCGGGAAGAAGAAGAGGTTTTCTGCCCGCCGTAAAGCTGTTTTAAAATATCAGACAGCTCGGCTGCGGTACCGTTTTCCACAAAATACACAAACACACCGGACCCGGAATCATCCCCCTGGTCCATGGCGGCAATCCAGGTTTCCGTCAGATCAATAATGGCAGGCCATCGTGTCACCACCAGAATCGCATTCATGCTTTTCAGGGGAAGAATCTGATAGCCCCCCTTTAGCGCTCCGGAACGGTTGTAAAGACCGGTAGATTTTACAATCCTCAATATATCGCTGGCAATATCACTGGCATCTACCTCATTTATCGGAAATATCCGCCAGGATACATCTTTAAAATAAGGGACATCCATCATGGATATTAGACTGACAATTTTGTTAATGTTCTCCTTTGTATCGGTTACAATAACGGCATTGTTGATCCGATCCATAACAATCCTTACCCCTTTGGATGCAAAGGATCTTATATTTCTTGCCGCTGTGGTGCAGTCAATATATCTCAATTTGATAAACCGGGAAATGTCTCCCACGGGATTTGGCAGGGCCTCAGCTGTCACCGGCGCTGTTGTCAGGGAATCGTTTTCCGTTTTTCTGACCACCCGGTACATATTCCCCGGCCCATGGAGTATGGACAGATTGTTCAGCTGCATCACGCTGTTGAGAAGATTGACAAATTCTGATTCCGTGTATTCACCGGAAAAATGAAAGGACACCTTGGCCCTGACATGGGGATCAATGATATAGTTCACCTTGAACAGCTCATAAAGGGTGGCATCCAGCACCTCAAACAGATCTGCATTGTCAAAGGCAAGTTCCACTGCTACGGTTTGTTCAGAATCAGTTTTCTGCTGAGCATGTTCTGATTCCGAAATATTTTTGTCAGAAACAGATGGCCTGTCCAGCTTCTGCTGAGCCTCTGACTTTTCCCTGTTTGCTTTTAAAACAGCGGCAAAGGGATTTTTGTCTGTTTTGCTCTGGGCTGTCTTTTTTTCCAGAGCAGCCTGCTTTTCTTCTATCTCTTCATTTTCTTTTGATTTAATCCCCTGGATTATTGAAATATTTTCTGTATTGTCAGGCGTGTTTTTTTTGTTTTCAAGAAAAAGGCCATCATCTTTTGAATCAGATTCTTCTCTGTTTTGATTGTTCTGATTTTCCTCCCTGCCTGATTCTTCTGAAAAATCTTTTTTAAGCTGATTTTCCGAGGCTGCAGCAGGCATGGCTTTTTCCATTTTCTGCCTGCCAGGTGAGTTTGCCACGCACCCGGAAAAACATATCAGCATGAAAAGAAAACAGACGAATTTAAGAATATGTCTATCTTTATTGATATCATCCAGTTCTTTTACGTTTAGCCTTAACGCCATCATTTTTTTATCCTTGGTCATTGTAAAAAGCCATCAGTACTCAGCTAAAAGCTTTCATGATTTGTTGTGGCCGCTCAGGCCATGACTGTTTTTTAGCCTCAAATTATCAACAGCAGAGCCCCCATCTGGCCATGGGACATCCCTTTGGGACCCAGAAGCCATCCCCCCTGCCATTTCCTATTCATTGACAAACAGCGTTTCCAGACTGAAATTGACATGAAGGGAGTGTTCTCTTCCCTTATTATAATTAATATTCAATTTTTCAATCTTAACCAGCTGCTTCATTTCTTCTAAATATTTCAAAAGACGGGACAACCCCCTATGGGATGTTATTATGGCAAACTGAAGCCTTCCCATGTCATAATCCATCCATTTGCCTGTATTCAGCACCCGATAAGTCTTGAGCAGAATATCATTGTCCTTGAAAAAATTCTGAATCTGCTGCTGCACAACCGCATTCACCTCTTCAATATTGTTTCCGCTGATCAAAAGATCCGCAAAATCATGCATTTCTCCTTCATGAATCATGTTTTCCGCCTGCTTTTCCATCAGCTTTTCGATTTTTTTTTCAAGCAGCTGTTTTTTGCCAAGGTAAATATCACGCTTTTCCTGAGCATCCCGTATTCCTGCCCGGGCCGGAGAATAAAAGTTTACCCACCATACAAGAACTAGAAGCAGTGTAATCGTACCGCCTGCAATCCACTGCTTGTTTCTTTTACTGATCATCTGCACCACCTCTTATTCCTGTTTCAACTCCAGGGAGATTGAAAATCTTTCATCACCTGTTGAGGACCGGTTCACAGATCCTTTAAGCCCTACATTGACAAACATATCAGACGAGCGCAGCAGCTCAACTGTGCCAAGGGCATCACTTCCCCTGCCCCGCAGGAGAATTTTACCGTCATGGTAGCTGAACCCGGCAAACCAGGTGCCCTCGGGCACAAGCCGTGCAATTTCATTAATGGCTGAATACATCATAGGCTTTGATTGAACGATTTTTTTTACATCCTGCTTAAAACTGGCTGCCTTTTTCAGGGTATCAATCTTTTTCTGCAAAGGCGCCAGTTTGTTCTCAAGCTGAGTAACCGTATTTTTTAACTCTTGGAATTCTGACTCGGCCTGGTCTGCTTTTTTTTCAACATTCCCGGTCAGGATATAAAGCCCGAGAACCAGGATACAGATAAAAGGGACAATATACCGGACAGGGTGAATAAATTTGATTCGAACGGGCTGTTCATCAACGGAAACCGGCTGGACCTTAGTCAACGCCGGGGCAATGGCCGCTGATGCCAGATTTTCCTGAAGATCAGGCAGAAATTTAAAATGCTGCGGGCAATTCCTGGATATGTCACAGCCGCCAATGGCATTAAAATCAAAAAAACTTTTGTCAATTCCGGGAAATCTTTTAACCACGCCTTTTTTTAAAAGCGCTTTTTCATCTTCGTACAAAGGAGCAGTCATGGTAAACAAAAGACCGTTTTTTGAAAACACAAAAAATTCAGCCACATCTTCCTGATGCAGGCATACCCCGGTATAAGGGGATGCAATGCCTTTGTCCGCCAGAGCAAAAATGCCATAGCTTACAGGCAGAATCCCCTTCAGGGAAGCGGTATGACCGGTATCTGAAAAAATTTTGTTGATTTTTTCAATCTCATTTTTTGCCGCGTAAAACAGCAGCATGTGAATGCCGTCTTTATCATGACGCGCCACATAAATATCATAATATATGGTTTCAGGCGCCAGATGGGCATAAATGGCAAGACTGTTTTGAACAGACATCAGGGCATCTTCAAGGGGCATGACCGGAAGCCGGATTTCCCGTGCAAAAATCTGGGACCTTGGCAGGGCAAGGTATACTGACCTTGACCGGTCCGGCGGCACTTCCTTTAAAAACTTCTTAAGCAGGGCATAGCCGTTTCCCTTATCCGTGCCGCAGGCCCTGTACCCCAGTCCGGGACGTTTAAGCCTGTACCCGGAAATCCCTTTTACAGCAGCTGCATACTGAAAACTATCCCTGTCAATGTATATGCCCAGAATATTTTTTTTCAATCTAAATCCTTGTTTTGTTCAGGTAAAATCACCCTGCTCAGATGCTCGGCAATTCTTAGTGCATCTTTTTCCTGTTCGATAAAAAACACGTGATAATCATACCTGCTTTTATTTTCTGGAAACAGAACAGATACCCTTTTATCTTTTTCTCCATATATTGTAAAGCGGTTGTGAAAGGAATCTGCCTGCGTCTCAGATATGATCGCAAAGCCTTCCCTGTCCTGAGAATTGTTTTCCGTGTCATCTTTCATAAAACGGGTATTCATGACGTCCTCCGATGGTTCATACAGGGAAGCTTCGGGATGTCCCCAGAAAAAAGAGGGCTTCATCCCCTTGACCAGAAAAATTTCCGCCATGGTCTTAAACGGCCCGTTGCCGGGGTCGTAAAAAGGTTCATTCTGATTATAGTATGATGCTTCAGCGCCATGAAGCCGGACCAGATCATCCGAATCAATCCAGTCAAGCAGGGCATCTGTCAATTCATCTGCATCAGATTCATAGTCTTCACCGTACAGGGTTTGAATATTTGTGCGGACAGTATTTTCATTACCATTATTTATATTTATTCTGCCGGATTCTTTTTCCATTTTAACAAAAAGCCTTACCCCTCCGGGATTAAAGCCGATCCAGGTCATATTTTCCCTGAAATTTTCCCTGTCCTGTGTATCAAAAAGATCAGAATCAAACGCATTTTTCTTCTGCTGCAAAAACGCAAACTGACCTGCTTCAATAAGCGCCAGAACTGATTCTGCAGCTGCTTTTTTCCTTAACCCATCCATGGCATTCACGGCAAGACCGGCCTTGTTTCTGTTATGGGCAACATATTCACTGGTCAGAAAACTGATGATCATGAGAATCCAGAGAACCATGACCAGCACACTGCCCTGACGTGAACCAACCGGGATGCTGAAAACTGATTTCAAATTCTGCCCCCGACTTTTATCAGCCATTTTCGAATTGGGGCCTCTTTATTATCTGACAATGCAAAATCCAGCTCAATATATGCGGGAAGATCTTTGTTTCTCTCTTCCCATTTTTCCTGAAAAGAGGCATCAGAAAAATAAAATGCCCTGCGCTTAAAGCTTTCCTTGAGTTCTGTTTCAGTTAAAAACCGCACGGAAAAACGGCTCACACCTGGAATCTCGGACACAGGCCGGTCATCCGCCTTTATCTCCTTAATATCCTCCTGTACATTGATCCGGTTTTCGTAAATTTCCAGCACCTGGTCAATATCATCATATTGATATGTAATTTTTACCAGGCCCTGCCACGGCGTTCCCATTGGGGAAAACAGGGTAAAAAAAGAAAAAACATTTTTTTCACCGTAAAAAGGAAGATCAGATTCTGAGGCTCCCTGGAATGACATGGTGTGGACTGCCGCCTGCATCTGTTTTCCCAGCAGGGATGGAAGTGCTGTATATATCTGGGCCTTTTCACCCTCATCTTCCCCTCTTTCCCATGCATTCAGGGAAATCCTCAGGACCAGGGCAATAATCATTGTCACCATGGACACCAGCACCATGGACACCAGTACTTCGATCAGGGTAAAGCCTCTGGAATGAACAGTCATATTCAGGTTCTGCTCTTCCACAGGGTCAGACAATAGGCTTTGTCGATCATATCTTCCCTGTCTGTGACGCAGATTTTGATTTCCACCATATCAGGGACATCCACTTCTTCACCTGTTTCCATTTTTTCATTTTTCCAGGTCTTGGCTTCATTTTCCGATTCCAGCACCTGCAGGTCTGCCGTGTTGACAACAAGCGGCTCAGCTGAAGCCGAACACTGCCACCCGGGTTCATTATCCATCAACCCTTCTATCTCATCGTTTTCAATCACGCGGCTGATAAAAGCCGGGTTGTTTTTAAGATTATTGAGAATCCTGGCCGCTTCCAGGGTATGCTCCGCCCTGGCAGAGAGTCTTTTAGCACCGCTCAGCCCGCCTGTCACGGCAGTGACAGATATGCCCATGATTATAAGCGCCACCATAATTTCAAGAAGGGTATAGCCATCAGCTCTTTTATAAAAATCAGGCCCTGTTTCTACTGAATTCATTGTGAAATTTACCTTACTCGATCATCCAGTTTTTTGAACAGCGCCGCCCCAAAGCCTGCTCTGCCAAAAACAAAACCATTGGAAGGCCTTTTGCCAGCCAGGCTAAAATTCAAGCTGCTCTGTATCAATTTTACGGATACTGCCTGTAAGCATATCCACCCGGAAGGTGAATGCAAACCCGTCCTCTTCTGAAGTCAGGGTCAGCTCCCCCCCGCCGGAGCTGCCGTCTGCATAAAAACAGATATAATGAATATTGTTATCATCACACCTGATGCCCGAGCCTTTTATGCGCATATTCTCAGGGATATTTAATACTGATGTATTTTCATCGGCCTGATCTTCAATTGAAACCGCTTCCTCCCCGTCTGCAGCCCCTTTAAAGGGCGTGTCTTTAAAACTGATCCAGCACTGCCGCAGGGTTGGCGAGATCTTTAAACAGGCAGGCATGCATTCATTAATAGCGCGCAGACGGGCTTTTTTGCACAGATTTATCATATTGCCGGCAAACAACCGGTTGCGCTTCATCCGGCCTGATTTGCCGATATTGATGAAAACAAGAGAACTGGCAAAGGCGATCAGCACCATGACAACGATAATTTCTATGAGGGTAAACCCTTTAGAATTGAATTTCATTCACACCAAATATTGTGGACAGCATTGAAATAACCACACCGCCGATGAGCAGCCCCAGAAGAAGAATGGAAAAGGGCTCCAGCAGTGACAGGTACATCTTGATTTTTGACTGAATTTTTCTGTCCAGATCATCGGCCACAGACACAAGCATATCCCCTATCCTGCCGGTTTCCTCCCCAAGGGATACCATCTGAACCACCATGGGCGGAAACACGGCCCGGTCTCTCATCAGAGATGAGATATTCCTGCCCTCTTTAACCTGCTCATAGATATAGGACACCGCCTCTTTAATGATGCTGTTGGATACCACCTTTTCAACAATATAAAGGGCCTTCATCAAGGGCACCCCGCTGTGAATCAGGGTTCCCAGGGTTCTTGAAAACCGGCTCATCTGTATATCCAGAATCACCGCGCCGATCCACGGCAGCTTTAAAAGATAACGGTCTGCCAGATCTCTGCCCCTGGGGGTTTTAATAAACCGCCAAAAGGCAATGATAAAGAAAGAAAAACCCGACAGAAGCAGCCACCACCAGACCCTTAAAAAATTGCTCATATTAAGGAGCATCTGGGTGGACATGGGAATCTCCTGGCCCAGATCCGCAAAAATACCGGCAAACCTGGGCACCACAAACCCCAGAATAACCAGAAGGGATAAAAACCCTACAGACAGCAGAATGGCCGGGTAAATGGAAGAAGAAATCACATATTTCTTGATTTCTTCGGTCCGTTCGATGAATTCTTCCAGCCGTTCCATGACCGATGGCAGAATCCCCCCCATTTCGCCGACACGCACCATATTGACATAAAGGTCATTAAAATCCCCGGGTTTTTCTGCCATGGCATCGGACAGATTATCACCCTTTTTCAGCGCATCCCTGAGGTACTGGGTCATATGTCTGATTTTTTCATCGGATGCGGCATTCCCGGCGATGGAAAGGGCCCTTTCCACCGGCAGATTGGATTTTAAAAGATGGGCAAGATCTGAGGTGAACTGAAGCAGTTTTGCATTGTTCAGCATGCGCCGGGGCCCCAGGATGCTGATCTTTTTTCCACCCCCCTGGTCCAGCCAGCGCAGCAGGACACTGCCCCTGGTCTGGAGCAGCAGCAGCACCTCGTCCCGGCTCTTTGCCTCCATGGTTTCCACTATTTTCCTGCCGCCGGGATTAATGGCCTCATACCTGTATTGTGTCATCAGCGGGACACCCTCAGCACTTCTTCATAGGTGGACAATCCCTGTTTCACTTTTTCCAGCCCATCCATTTTTAAGGATTTCATTCCCTTTTCAACGGCACTTTTAAAAATTTTGTTTCTGTCTGCTCCGGCAACAATATCGCTTTGAAGCGCATCATCTAACACCAGAAGTTCATATATCCCCATCCTGCCTTTGTAGCCTGTTTCCCCGCAGGCCTTGCACCCTTTTCCCCGGTAGTATTCCCGGGACAACTGCTCCGGAGGCAGTTCAAAATTATCAGCAAGGGATTTTATTTCTGCCTCACTTAAGATCACCTTTGTCCGGCACAGGGGACAGATTTTTCGAACCAGGCGCTGGGCCAGAATGGCCACAAGGGAGGATGAAATCATAAACCGCTCTATCCCCATATCCTCCAGCCGTGTCACTGCACCGGCAGCATCATTGGTGTGAATGGTTGAAAATACCATATGGCCGGTCAGGGACGCCTGGACAGCTATCTCTGCCGTTTCCCTGTCCCGGATTTCGCCGATGAGCATCACATCGGGATCATGACGGAGAAAGGATCTTAATACCCGCGCAAAATCAAGGCCGATGCCTGACTGCACCTGGACCTGGTTGACCCCGTCCAGCTGGTATTCCACCGGGTCTTCCACGGTTACAATTTTTTTATCCGGGGTATTAATGGCATTTAAGGCCCCGTAAAGGGTTGTGGTTTTGCCGGACCCTGTGGGACCGGTCACCAGCAGAATACCATAGGGCAGGGAAATGGCTGCTTTGAATTTTTCCAGAAGCTCTTCGCTGAACCCCAGCTGCTTAAGATCAAGGGAGATATTCTCCTTGTGCAGCAGCCGCAGGACAATGCTTTCACCATGGTGGGCCGGGATGGTGGACACCCGGATATCCACCTCATCCTGACCGGATTTTATCTTTATCCGGCCGTCCTGGGGCAAACGTCGTTCCGCAATATCAAGCTTGGCCATGAGCTTGATCCTTGAGGTAATGGCGGCCTTAAGCTTTAAGGCAAACACCTCATGGTCATGGAGGACCCCGTCGATGCGGTACCTGACAAAAAGCGACCGCTGGCGGGGCTCGATATGGATATCAGACACGCCCAGCTCCAGGGCCCTGTTGATCACATGGTTGACCAGACGGATCACCGGCGCCTCGGAAGCCATTCCCTTGAGCTGTTCAGGATCATCCCAGAGATGATCCTCCAGGGACACATCCATACCATCGGTGTCGTCCTCGGCTGTCATGTCCGCATCTGCTTCATACCAGCGGTAAATATACTGGCTGACCACCTCTTCCTTTGCCCGGAACACATTCAGCCGTTTTGAATAGGCCCGCCTGATGATTTCCCTGGTATTAAAATCAAAGGGATCACACATCAGAACCTTTAATACATCTTCAGTGTCATCAATGGGAAGAAATCTGAACCGTTTCATAAACCCCGGTGACAGGAGATTCACAGCCGGTGCATTTTCAGGAATTTCCTTTTCATCAATTTCAGGAACATCAGGGTCATCAAGGATTTCACTGTCCCCAGGATCCGCAGGGGTATCCGGGGGTATGTCAGCAGCCTGTTGAAGCGCTGAATTTTCCCCTTCCCCGTTATACCCCTTGGAAGGAGCAGTTTTATTTCTCCTGAAAATTTCTTTAATACGATTCATCTGTTATGGTCTTTTCCTGTAATCCCCATGTCCTGGTGGACACAAAGAAGCATGAAAGATGTTAGCTGTTAGCTGTTAGCTTTTAGCTGAGTACTGATGGCTGACGGCTTTCATATAAAATCCTTTCCTACTCCCAGCTGACTATATCCTTATCCATCTTGTCCTCGCCGCCCTCCTGACCGTCCATGCCGTAACTGAGCAGATCATAGTCCCCATGATCACCCGGACACCTGTAAACATAATCCCGATCCCAGGCATCCTGGGGCACGGGCTTGGGAAGGTAGGGCCCGTCCCAGTTGCTGAGCATTTCCGGTTTTTCCCGTAATGCAGACATGCCCTCTTCTGTGGTTGGGTACCTGCCGTTATCCAGCCTGAAGCTGTCAAGGGCCGACCCCAGCATTTCAATCTGGGCTTTGGTGGTTTTGATTTTAGCCTGATCGATTTTCCCGAAAAATTTGGGGGCCACAAGGGCTGACAAAAGCCCGATAATGATAATCACCACCATGATCTCAATCAATGTAAACCCTTTGTCTGATTTAAATTCCATCTCCCGGCTTTTACGTTTCTGCATGGACTTCTCCTTGAAATGCGCTGTGTTTTTTTTGGATCATCGCGTTTATACAACCTTCCTTTTTTATCAAAAACGAATTCATAATTCAAGACAAATAGCTGGAGGTCACCAATTCCAAATTATGGTTTTGGGCTTGGTCATAACATCGGCCACCCTGGGGTGGGGTCAGGCTTCGGTTATTGCGCTTTTGTTTAAATTTGCCTTTAAACAGAGTCCTTTGTCAAAAGCGTAATAACCGAGGGCTCATTCCCATTTTCCCGGTCGACCAGCTAACTTTTTTAGCATGAATTAAATGCTTAGAAATCAAATAGTTAAAGTGATTTCAGTATTGTGTATTTTTAACAAAGGTTTTCTGCTATGCCCTAACCAGA
>JAYEJJ010000033.1:0-6440 GCA_034660495.1 Thermodesulfobacteriota bacterium
AAACCATTCAAAGTTTTTGATTATTTATCACATTATTTTTGTTGTCAAATACAGAAAGCCTTTGCTAATGCAGTGTGGGGATTGGATGAAATTTGCTATGTTAAAAATAGCAGAAAAATCGGATTTTGCAATTAAAGAGATAGAGGTAGACCGTGACCACATTCATTTGATGGTAGAGAGTGTGCCCAAGTTGTCTCCATTGCAAATTATTCGACGATTAAAGCAGGAAAGTACCTATTGTATATGGAAAGAATGGCCACAGCTCCAGAATTTTTTTTGGAAGGAAAAAACTTTTTGGAGTGATGGATATTTTTGTTGCTCAATCGGAAATGCTTCCATTGATGCCGTAAGGAAATATATTGAATCTCAGGGTTAGCGAGTCCGGCAATTCATCCCCTGAGCTAAAGACTCAGGGGTTTTCTTGCCGGTTTTCTATAAAAAAAAGATGAATATTCACACCCATCTGTGTAAAAATTCTGAAACCATAGTCTCTCCTGAAAGTATTAAGCAGGTATTTCAGGAAGTTATCAATAATGCGGCTGAAGCCATTGAAACATCAGGCATCATCTCAGTATCCAGCACCAATGAAAACAAGTGCATGACCATTTGCATTAATGATACAGGCAGGGGAATTCTGCCGGAACATCTCAGCCAGGTGTTTGAACCGTATCAGTCTTTTAACCCAAAAAAATCCAGAGGAATCGGCCTTTTTATTGCCAAAAAAATAATTGAGGATCATAACGGCACCATTAAAATTGAAAGCACTTACAGCCAGGGCACCAGCGTTATCATCACTCTGCCGGAACATTCATAGTGATGACAGCCCGATACAGATAAAATCGAGTCAATCCCTCAAACAATGTTAAATAATTCCAGAAAGGGATCTGTTCTTTAATCCCAGTGTTTTTACCCTTTCCATGACTCTTTTATCAGAAACAAGGGGCGGCGCATGGAAATCTTTGGTCCTTGCATCGATCATCAGGGAAGCTCTGCATCCCCAGTGCTTAAATTTTATAAAACTGTCCAGCCCGTAAATATCATGGGATGGATTGGACCGGGAAAAGGTTGTCCACAAAAACGCTAAAAAATCAGATGCAGCATCCATGGCATCATCAACCACCACCACCAGGGGCAGCTTTTCCATTACCGGCTGACCGGCCAGACCATCGGTCAGGCCATCCATTTCCTGTGCTGCCGTTTCATAATCCGTAAACCCTGGCCCCTGTAAAACCATTATTCCCGGTGCAGCCAGCTTTGGATATGAAAAAAGCCGGGGAAGCGCAAGGGATGACAAATCTGATCGTAAAAGCTCTCTTTTTTTCCGCCCGGCAGCGGTCATGACCACCTTGGACCCCTGATTGAGCCCCCTTGATGAATAATCCAGGGTATCCATTGTGGTACAGGTATGAAAATGAAGATCCACACCAAAGTCAATTCTTTCAAAAAAATGGATAAAAAAAGCCAATTCATCCCGGACATCCAGATTAGACCCATCATCTGTAATCAAAAGATACTTGGCAAGGGAAAGCTGGCCTGACCCCAGAATGGCACAGGCATGGGTCAACAGCTCACGGGGTTTTTTCTCATCATAGGGCACATACCTCTCTTTTGCCTTTGCAAGAAGAAGCGGAT
This sequence comes from Thermodesulfobacteriota bacterium, assembly GCA_034660495.1. Classification (GTDB taxonomy): domain Bacteria; phylum Desulfobacterota; class Desulfobacteria; order Desulfobacterales; family Desulfobacteraceae; genus DATFJZ01. Next base: position 1,633 of record JAYEJJ010000033.1, read on the forward strand.
GGACCCCTGCGGCATCCACCGCATGAACGGCAACAACTCCGGGAATGGTGACAGACACGGCAGGAGCGGTTATGTCGTGAATCAGCTTTCCCAGAACAGAATCTTCCTGGGGGGGGCGGCCCACAACAGTAAACGGCCAGACGGCATTTTTTCGATAAAACACATTGTCCACTTCAATATAGGGAAACTCATGGGCGAGGGAATAATACCCCAGATGATCGCCAAAGGGGCCTTCTTTTTTGGTTTTGCCGGGAACCACGGTTCCTGTGATGCAGAAATCCGCATCTGCGGAAAGAACATGCCCTGCCCGCTTAAAATATTTGAATCTTTTCCCGGCAAGGACTCCGGCAAAACAGATTTCAGGCATTCCCTCGGGAAGGGGCATAACCGCAGCCAGGGTATGGGCCGGAGGCCCCCCCACAAATATACTCACCTTTAAGGGTTCATTTTTTTCAATGGCACTGGCATGGTGGTTGGCAATGCCCCGGTGGATCTGATAATGCAGTCCAATTTCCCTGTCGTTCAGATAATCTCCCCCGGACATCTGAATTCTGTACATGCCCAGATTGGAATGCATGATACCGGGATTCGCGGGATCACAGGAAAACACCTGGGGAAGAAGAATGTAGGACCCGCCGTCCCCGGGCCAGGAGCGTATCATGGGAAGATCGCTGATTTTCCCCTTGATCAGCCCTGCCTGCCTTTTTCTGCACTTCACGGGAAGGGCATAAATCAGAGAAGACAGGGTTTTTACGGTATTTACCGGAGATCTTACAAAAGCCCCCGGACCGGTTTTCATGCGAATCAGATCTTTAACCCGGTTTAATTCAGGCTCCAATAATTTCAATGCACGCTCATATGTGCCGAAAAGGTTGGAGACAGCCGGAAAACGAGTTCCCTTGATATTTTCAAAAAAAAGGGCAGGGCCCTGCGCTTTAAATACCATTCTGTGAATTTCAGCCATTTCAAGATCAGGATCTACCTGCTCTTTTATTCTCACAAGCTCTCCCTGCTTTTCAAGAAAGTGCACGCATTGTATAAGGCTGTCAAATTTCATAGGTTTATTTTTTTTCTACATCCAAATCCCATGGTGTTGTCCATATAATAGACGTGTTCAGGAAAAAACCGGTAAAACCGGGCATTAAATTTTTTTTTTATCAATACCAGTCCTTCTTTTCCTGCGAACGGCAGGTTATACTTTTTTATATAATCTGATGCCGCTGCTGCTGCTTCTTTTGTCATACATGCCTTTTCTACTTTTCCACTCATCTGAAGCCCTTTCAGCCTCTGGAAACAAGGTGCATCCTCAAAAATAGACACCGCAATGTCCCCTTTTACCCGGGATGTCCGGCTCACGGGTGTGTCACTTTCCCGGGAGTATGAACACATGTCCATAATATGCCTTGCGGTTTCACTGGAAAAAAAATAAAAGCAGTGATTTTGAAAAATATAGTAAACTGGCGCGCTCCAGGGACCTTTGACCGAGCAGGTGGCAATGGTCATGACTTTAGAGGAATGAGCAAGGGCTTTTGCAGAACTGACATGGACGGAATCACCGGGATTGACGTCGTTTGGTTCTAATCCCATGGTTTTCAGCCTGATATATACCCCCACTCCTTGAGCCTGCGGTAGGCGTATGCCGCATAATCTCCCTGCTGCACCTGTTCAAGATAGGATTTATACAAGGGCGCGGCTGTTGTTTTTCTACCCATTTTATCAAGAGCGTATCCCCTGAAAAAAAACATGACTGGATTTCCTGGTAAGAGCTCGGCATTTCTGGTGAAATTGTCATAGGCGGTTTCATAATTTTTCAGATTCAGATCAGCCATGCCGGCGACCTGATAGGACTGGGGTTCTTCAGGATAAAGACGGGATGCATTCTTGGCATATTCCATGGCATCTGAAAATCTTTCCTGGGCCAGCATGCACTTGGCAAGCATCAAATGGGCGGTATAATCGTCTTCACAGCATTTTATTGCATTTTTCAGAGCAGATTCAGCCTCTTTGAATTTTTTCTGCTGCAGAAGCGCATCACTGTCCTGCATTGCTTCAATGGCCTCTTTTTTCGCCCTCAGCCGCTGGGTCATATCCATATACCTGTCCCGGTAAACGGGAAAATCCTTTGAATACTGATATTTTTTACGGCTGTTCTGCAGAGCTGTTTCATAGCGCTCACTGCTCATGGGATGGGTGGCAAAGAGAATCGACACCGAGGATTCACTGCCTTTATGCAGATCATTAAGGATATCCATCAAACCCACAAACCCCTCTGTTGAATACCCGGTTTTTACCATATATTCATTGCCAAGGGCATCCGCTTCACGTTCATTATCCCGGCTGTAATATGAGAGCAGTGCCCCCTGCCCCAGCATCCCGAGCTGTTCTGCAAGGGCGCCCATCTGGCTGTTATGGGAATTGATTACAGCAGACACCCCCTTGACCAGAAGGCCTGCAATACTGCCCTTTGTCACCTGTTCAGCACTGTGTCTTGCATTGACATGGCCCAGTTCATGCCCCAGAAGCGCTGCCAGTTCAGCTTCATTCTCAAGCTTTAAAAGGATTCCCCGGGTCACGGCAATACTGCCCCCGGGGAAGGCATAGGCATTGACATAGGTGGCATTGACGCATCTGAAGGAATAGGGCATATTCTTTCTATGGGTATGTGCGGCCAGTTTTCTGCCCTGGGTGTCAATATAATTGTTCAGCTGACCATCCTGGCAGACCCCGTAATCCGCTGAAAACTGATGGGGGGACTGCTGCCTGTCAATATCAATTTCATTTTCCCTGGAAATCATCATCAATTGATTCTTTCCAGTAACCGGATTCACCGCGCAGCCCGGTGCAATGGCAAGACCAGCCCCTGCCAAGAACGTGTACCCTAAAAACTGACGTCTTGTCACATCTGTATTCACGTGTTCATCCTCTAATTATTTTATTCATTGCTGCCTGTCAGCACTGTTTGTATTCTTTTAAACCGTTGGACCGGCCGGGTTAATTTTTAACAAACGCACCTGCTAAAATGAAAAAAAGGCCAACGCCCATCAGCAGCTGATAAAAAGGGAGCCCGTTGATGATAAATTCACTTCCATTCTGCAGCACAGCAAAGGGAAGATGATCGGAAAATTCAAACAAATAATAATCCCAGAATTCACCCAGATAAAAATCGTGCCATTGATTATTGACATCCATAAGATAGGCAAGCCCCTGATAGCCCAGAAGCAGTACGCCGCTTAACAGAGAAAAAAAACCCAGTCCTGTAAGTTTATTTATCATTATCTGCAATCCAGTATTTTAAGTATTCTGCCCGTTTCATTCAAAATAATAATCTGCTTTTTTTTTACCCGGCGTTCATATCTGTTCCTGGACAGAAAAACAACGACTACTTTATAGGTGCCATTGTCAATCTGGTGAACAGGCCCCCATGAAAGATATTTTATGGATTCAGGATGTGCCTCACTGGTTGAGTGGAAGGAAATGACCTGTTTTACGGAATTATTATAGGGATCATTGTGCGGCGGTCTTGCATAGGCTGACCCGCCGGACAAAACAAAAAAACCTGTAAAAAGGCACAACAGAAATCCTGTAAAATAACCTTTGATAAAATACATACCTATTTATAATCTGCCTGTTTTCAAGAGTCAATTGTTTTTCATCTAACCCCCCTCCCTGTCCAGTCTTCTCATATAACTTTTTTTCATGGACACCCGCAGAATCAGTCCAGTTGATATTCAATGTCATCAAAGATATCCTCCAGGGTGTAGAGCAGCTTGTCCGCTTCGGACAGGTTCCGGTCGGCGATATTTTCTTCGATGGCATGAAATGTCTTTTTCAACTGTTGTTTGTGATCGAGCAGCACCTGCCGCAACGGTGTGCCGTCGTACTGGTAAAGCAGCATGTCGATCTGCCCGGCCAGTTCGTACAGAGATGGATTTTTTTCCACCAGGCCGGGATCCTGGTATGCCAGGTTCCGGGCCAGCCGGGAGTAGGTTTTTTCAAAGCTTTTTTTGTAAAACGGCCGGATGGTCACTGTTATCTGCATGTGGTGGCTCATGGGGTATCTCCATGTATCGGCTTGCTGTTTCTCTTGTTTTTTAATGAATTTACCAGGGAATTTGAATAGGATACAAATTTTTTCTATTTCATCTTTTTTTGATTATTTTACCAGGATATTTGAATAGGATACAACTTTCACCAACTGTGGGGCTTGATTCCGGTTTGTCAGGGAGCTGTGTATGGCAATGGAGTGACTTTATCGTTCAAAGGAACCTCCCTTATCTTTGTCAATTACCTTTTTAGCTTTCTGGATAGCCGTGTTTCAACAACGTTTCAAGCTATTCTTCATCACCTGGAATGGGCTCGTTCGCCGATAGGCTTAATGCAACGCTGGCAATGTGCGGTTTCAAAAGCGGAGAGAGGAACGAACGCAGCTTTTGAAACCCGTACCATTGCTTTGTTCGGCGTTCTTCCTTATCTTCTATGTTTTAATGAATAAAACGGTTTCAAGTCCAGGAACTCTTTCAAATTCGTTTTTATTTTCTGTCAGTACTGCACAGTTATGGACTAAGGCTGTTGCTGAAATAATTAAGTCATGTGCCCGTATCATCATACCCTGCCTGGATAGTGATGCAAACAAACCAGCATGTACTCTGGCTACTTCAGTATTAAAATCCAAAACAGGAACTTCTTAAATGTTTCCTTAAATTCATCCTATTGGGTCTCACAACCTTATCAGATGGTGGTTTGCAACTCTAAAGGACCTTCAAGAACCGTACGTAGTTCAGTTTTTAGCTGCTCGGTCCCATTAAACC
>JAYEJJ010000034.1:0-25888 GCA_034660495.1 Thermodesulfobacteriota bacterium
GTTGAAATCGATCAGCCTTTTCTGAATAAAATCAGTCGGTTATCTCCATAATGATTGTTATGAGATAACTTCCTGAAATAACTAACAATACATGCCAAAATAGAGGGTCGATTTCAACACCCTTTTAATGAATATAAATATGAGAATGAATAATGGCAACGGCTTTGAGACAATACAGGATTGTAGTGTTTTTATCTGTATTTGCGCTGGTTTTTCCTGGGACCAGGGTTTCTTTTGGCCATGAAATTAAAACCCGCTATACAACCATTACGTATGACTCCCCTTCTACTTTAAAAAAATTTAACTACAAGCTTTATATGGGCAGATTAAAATATCTGTTAAAAGGAAAAAAAAATGACACCATTGAAGAAGAGGTTAAAAACAAGATTGATTTAATTGTTGAAAAAAGTGAAACCGTCCTGGACATGTATCCCCATAATCTCAAGTTTTCCATAGTCGTAACTCCTTCAACAGAAGGCGTGCAGGATCATTTTATGCGGCTTTACAAAAAAAAGGTAAACTATATCGCCTTTTACTCTCCCGGAGCCAACACAGTGTTCTACTCGGCAGACAATGCCAGATTAAGGGTTGTGGCCCATGAAATCGGACATGTTATTGCAGAAAATTACTTTGCCATCCCCCCCCCCCCAAGGATACATGAGGTGCTTGCCCAATATGCAGAAAAGCATATTACGGACTGACAAAAAGGGGTTGGGGTAACAGCACCTGTCATTACATCCCATTGTTTAGCTTGATTACACTTGATCATCAAGTTTTTTGAATACCGCCGGGGGCGGCGCTCGGCCCTTCCATAAAAACTTGATAACCGAAGTTACAGGTTTAAATCAGTGAGCCGTTTTTTTGCCCTTTTATTATCCGAATCAATAAAAACTGCCTGTTCATAGGCCTGTTCTGCCCGGTAGATTACCCCCATTTTTTTATATATATCTCCGATGACGATCCTGATATCCGGATCAAAGGGAAGTACCTCTGCTGCCCGCTGCATTACTTTTAAAGCGGTTTTTATCTCATTATTTTTCATGAAAAACCGGAAAATTTTATAATACTGCCATTTTTTAATTTTTTCCTGTTTTTCAATATAATCAAGGGCTGAGAGATAGGTTTCTTCTGCGGCTTCCTTTTTTCCATAGGAATAGAGAAAATCAGCATAGTCCAGGATGGGACCCGGCAGTTTGGGTACGGCCTGTTTCATTTTTTCATGACCAAGCCTGAATACGGACATGTTGGTCAGGGCGCGGTCCATAATGGCCGGCTCAAGAAAGACAGCCTGTCTTATCTGCCCAACCCCCTGAGCTGTCCTGCTCTGGGATATAAGCCAGACTCCGTACTGCAGCCTGTTTTCTGCATTGCTGATATCTGCGCTGACACTTGCCTTTAAAAGCTTGTCTGCGGCATTGCTGTTTTCCTGCTGGATCATGAAAAGCCCTGCCCTTTTTAAGAAAAAACTGTTCAGGGGATTGAGCTGTAGCGCTTTTGTCATATTTTTCAATGCAGCCCCGGTGTTGTTTAAAAATTGATCTGCACTGGCCGATGCATTGTAATATGTTCCGCAAAAAGGATCGAATTTTGCAGCATACCCGGATATTTTGCGGATCGTTTCAAGGGTTTCAACCGGAGTTTCCTGGCCGGCAGTAAACGCCTTAATATGGTAAAAATAGAATCGGCCCGTTAAATTTGAAAAATTAAAAACAACCGACCCTGTCAGCATGATACAGATGCAGGCAAGCGCTGTTTTTTTTAGCACCGGGGAAGTTAAAACCTTAAGCCGTGTGGGCCGGCTGTCAATGCGAAGTCCGGTATTGGCGGCAGACACAGCCAAGTCCTGCCGTAAAAAAAAACCAGAGCCTGTTGGCTGGAATCTGCAGGTTAAAATCGGTAAAACTGTGAATGAGGATGGACACAACTCCGGTCACCGCTCCCATGTATATATACACAACAGGCTTCTTTTCTTGTGATAAACACCTTGTATGTTTTTAAAAACAGAAGGTAGATGAATAAAGCAACAAGACAGAAACCAATGATCCCTCCTTCTGAAAGAAGTTCAATATAGTCATTGTGGGCATGATTAACCAGAATATCCCCCCTGACGGTCTGGTAGGACGGATAAACATCTATAAAAGTTCCAAATCCTGACCCTGTCACAGGGAAATCAGCAATAATATTTTTGCTGTCCTTCCAGAAATCCAGTCGGGAATCATGGATGATACCATGGGCATTTTTGAGTTTTTCAAAACGCTGAAAAATCTGATCCCAGCCAAACCATGAAACAGACAACCCGGTTAAAAGCACCACAGCGATAATGAGTATGGTGTTTCCCCGGCTTATTTTTCTTTTGAAAAGCAGGCAGGTAAAAAAAACAAGGGATAGGGTCAGGCTCAGCATCCCCCCCTGGACAGGCTGACAAAAACAGAGGATACAATAAGCAGGGCAGCGCCGCCTATGAGGATATGGATATTGGCCTTTTCCTGGCTGAGAATTTCAATGATTCCCTTAAAAACGGATGTGGTATGAAGCCTTGGTCTGTAAAAAAAGAAAAAAGCCAGAACCACAGGAAAAATCATCTCCATGAGCCCTGCAAAGTGGTTGTGACATATATAGGGACCCACAATCATGGAATTGTCTGGTACATGTCTGAACCACAATGCCATATCTTGGGTCAGATAGAATTGAAGTATGGAAGAAAAGGCAAGTAACGCACCAAAAACGGTTATCAAAACAATGGTCTGTTTTAATATTTTTTTATCTTTTAAAAGCTGTACCGTAAGAATATAAAAAAAAGCGCAGGCTGACCAGCAGAAAAACTGCGTCAGGCCTGCCTTGATATTCACAGAAACGGGCATAAATGAAGGCGGTGATCCCGAAAGGACGGCAGAATGCTGGTGAATTTCAAATGCAGCAGGGGAGATGATTTTTACAAGACCTGCCGGCAAAGGGATAATCTGCAGCAGAATATACAATAAAAAAAGCAGGAGAGGAACAAAACCTGGAACAGAAACAATTTCTTTTTTGTTTTTAAGGGCATCAGCCAGAAAAAGAAACAGAGCAAGGAAAACTGAAATTTCCATTACAGCCAGGGACCAGGGTTCTACAGTTCCAAAGGCAAGGGGGCAGAAAACCAGAAGGAAAAAAAACAGTTTAACAGCCAGCCCCTTCATGTTGTTTCTTTTTTATCCTTTACAGAGGTTTCCGAGGAATAATAATAATAATCTCCGTATCCATAGTAGTACCCGCTTTTTTTTGCGTCAAAACGGTTCAGGACAATTCCGGTAATCGGGGCGGCAATCTCCCTGAACGCTTTGACACCCTTATGGAGGATTTCATGGGTAGTGGAACTCGACATGGCTACAATGGCAACCCCCTCTACATTTCTGGAAATCAAAAGGGGATCACTGACAATGATATCACTGGAAGTAACACCGGCAAGAAAAGCGCTTAAACCGTTTTCATTGGATACATGGGTGTGTTTGTGCTGTACAGGCCGTCGCATGTCCGCATCAATATAAGTTCGCATTTTTTATGCCTGAAAATTAACTATCTCAACCAGGACAATAATAAAATGAGCGGGGAAGAAAATTCATGCACCGGCAAGGACAGCAGATCGATACCCCTGGGGGCGCTTAATCGGCTCTTGCATAAAAACTTGATAACCGAGTATAAAATTAATTATAAAATTATCCCCATTTAAATGTAAGGCAGCAAGTGAAAATAACTTATACATCTTGCTTGCCTTTTTATCTGTTTTCTTCGTTGGGACATGGCTTACATAGCTCGTTATGCGCACCTTGTCCCGCCTTGAAAACAAATAAAAATTCAGCACAATATGCACAACTTATTTTAACTTGATGCCTAAGTCTGAAAATTATGTAAATTTATACACAAAATATAACATTTTTTTCTCAATTTATCCAATAAACTATATATTTTCCCGATTTTTAGCCTGCCAGGTCAAAAAGTCCTCCAACGTTCTCGTTCCTGACATAACAACCGTTGGGGACGGCGCTGTTCAAAAAACGTGATGATTGAGTGTTACCTTTTTTACATATTATTTTCTTCCAGATCCCTAAAGAAATCGTTTCTTTTTGATTTTTAAAAACACAGGCAGAGATTTTAATTTGCCATTGTCTTTATTTCCTGATAATAGTTTTTGAGGAAAAACACTAACCTTTGATACTTGATGATCAAGTTTTTTCCTGTGGGGCAGGCTTGCGCTGTCCATAACCCTTGCGGTGAAACCCTGATTGTTGAGTAATAAATAATAAATAACTAAGGAGCGGCTTTATGTGTGAATCAAGCGTTTATATAAAAAAAAACAATACCCAGGAGCTGGTGATGGAAAATGTGGCAGCGATAACACCTGTTAAAGAAAACAGTTTCCTGTTAAAAGGGCTTCTTGGTGATTCTAAAGAGATTACCGGTAGAATAGTAGATATTAATCTGATGAGCCATAAGATTTTATTTGAAACTATGGAGTAAGGGATCTTCCAAAAAATAATTGAAAAAAAAAATAATTTGATCTATGATCCTTAAACAATTTTGCAGACAAAAATTTAATACTAACGCAATGGAGATACCAAATGAAAAAAGTAAAGCTGTTTTTATTTTTGATTGTTGTGATATTTGTCGGACTGATCATCTACCAGAACAGAGAATTTTTCCTCACAAAACAGGCGCTCTCCTTAAGTCTTGGCGTTGAAACATGGCACTGGACCGCTCCAGGGGTGGCAAACGTTTACTATTGGGGGGGATGCTTTTTTATTGGACTGATCCTCACTGGCTGGATGGGGTTTATGTCCAAACTGAAATCAGGCAAAAAAATTAAATCCCTGAATAAAACCATAGATACCCATCTTGAGACGATTTCTTCCTTAAAGACAGAACTTGAGGCCTTTAAAAATGATCCCTACCTGGAGGAGCAGAAACCAGAAACAGAAGAGCCGGAAAAAGCAGATTTTCAAAATTCAGAGAGTACATCCTAGCTGATTACCCGCTGCTTCTGCCATGAGTGTACAGAAAAATACCCCTATGATGGCACAGTATTTTTCCATCAAGGAAAAATACAAAGATGCAATCCTGTTTTACCGCATGGGGGACTTCTATGAAATGTTCCATAAGGATGCTGAAAAAGCATCTGCTATCCTGGAAATAGCCCTTACTTCCAGAAACAAGAACCAGGAGGACCCCATTCCCATGTGCGGTGTCCCCTATAAGGCGGCAGACGCTTATATCGCCCGACTCATTGAAAACGGCTGCAAGGTTGCGGTGTGTGAACAGATGGAAGATCCTTCTGCAGCAAAAGGGCTTATGAAAAGAGAGGTGGTAAGGGTGATTACTCCGGGTATGATTCTCAATGAAACCCTTCTCGATAAGAATGCCAATAATTTTCTTGTGGCCCTGAGTCTTGAAAAGAATCGATCTGGCCTTGCCTTTCTTGATATTTCAACCGGCCTGTTTCAAACCACTGAAACAGAAACTGAAAACGGCAGACTTTCTTCCTCCATTATTGATGAGGCCCTGAAACTTGATCCCAGTGAAATTTTACTTCCGTCATTTTTTGAAAAAGATCCTGAATTCAACCCTTTAAAAAAACGCTTCAGCAACAAACAAATCACATATCTTGAAAAAAACGCATTCAGGCTGTCTGAATCAAAGAACAGGCTCATAGAAAAATTTAATACCAGAAGCCTTGAGGGATTCGGATGCGAGGCTCTGTCAGCAGGAATTTGCGCTGCCGGGGCGATCATGTGCTATGTGGAAGAAACCCAGCTGCAGACAACCGCCCATATTTCAAGTCTTAAACCCTATGATCTGAAAAATTATCTGATCATTGATGATAAATCCTGCAGAAATCTTGAATTATTAAAGAATTTGCAATCCAGGGACAAAAAAGGGGCTTTAATTTCCATACTGGATAAAACTGTCACTGCCATGGGCGCAAGACTGCTGAAGCACTGGATACGCTATCCCCTTATTGACAGGCAGGAAATTGAAAAGCGGCTTTTTGCTGTTGAAGAGGCAAAGGACAATCCTTTATTAAGGAAAAATATCCAGGATTATTTAAAAAAAGTATACGATCTTGAACGTCTCGGCAGCCGGATTTCCATGGGACAGGGCAATGCAAGGGATCTTGTTTTTCTGAAACACTCCCTTTTTCAACTGCCCGGTCTTTTAAATGAACTGAACCGGTTTACGTCCCCCCTGTTGACAGGTGAGGATATGGCAGGAATAAACGACACCGGCCAGGAGCTGGCAGCGCTTGCAGAACTGATCCACAAAGCCGTAAGAGAGGATGCCCCCCCTGCCCTGAATGACGGCGGACTGATCAATAAAGGATACAATGAAACCCTTGACGAGATTCTGGAAATCTCAAAAAACGGCAAAAAATGGATTGCTCAGGCCGGAATCAAAGAAAAGGAAAAAACCGGATTAAGTTCCCTGAAAATCAAATTCAACAAGGTGTTTGGTTATTTTATTGAAGTGTCAAAGAATCAGGCCAAATCCGTTCCTGACACGTATATCAGAAAACAGACCCTGGTTAATGCAGAGCGGTTTATAACCGAGGACCTCAAAGAGGTTGAATCCCGGATTTTAAATGCCCATGACAAAAGAATTGCACTGGAATATGAAATTTTCTGCCAGGTAAGGGACAGGGTTGTGGAAAAAACCGCTTCCATTCTAAAGATGGCCGGTTTTCTGGCCCGGACAGATACCCTTTTATCCCTTGGAGAGGCAGCAGATGAAAACAATTATTCAAAACCTGTCTTCAATACGGACCAGGTCATTAACATAAAAGAGGGGCGCCATCCCGTTGTAGAAAAAATGATCGCAGGGGAAAGATACGTTCCCAATTCCATAACAATGGACAATGAGACCACCCAGGTGCTGATCATTACAGGTCCGAATATGGCAGGTAAATCAACTGTACTCCGCCAGGTGGCCCTGACAATTTTAATGGCCCAGATGGGTGGCTTTGTTCCATCAGAAAACGCCTCGTTATGTATTGTTGACAGGATATTCACCCGGGTGGGAGCGCTGGACAACGTGGCCATGGGACAGAGCACCTTTATGGTGGAAATGGAGGAAACAGCCAGGATTGTCAATAATTCAACTGAAAACAGCCTTGTGATTCTTGATGAAATCGGAAGGGGCACCAGCACCTTTGACGGCATGAGTATCGCCTGGGCCGTTGCAGATTATCTCCACAACCTTAACGGCAGAGGGGTGAAAACTTTGTTTGCCACCCATTACCATGAGTTGACCCGGCTGGCTGAAATGCTGCCCAGGGTTGAAAATTTCAATATTGCAGTTAAGGAGTTCAGGGATAATATTGTATTTTTAAGAAAGCTTGTCAAAGGCGGCACCAACAAAAGCTATGGAATTCAGGTGGCACGTCTGGCCGGGCTTCCCGATACAATAATTGCAAAGGCCAAAGAAATTCTGGAAATTGTAGAAAAACAAGGCCGTACAAAAGAAGAAGCTGATCTGAATCAATCAGATAAGCCGGCCTGCGAGCAAATGGATCTTTTTTGTGACCATAGAAATAATAATGACAGAATCGCCGACATGGTGGCTAAAATCGACATTTCATCAACAACGCCGGTTCAAGCCCTTAATCTTCTCAATGAATTTCAGGAAATGATTTCAGCCGGTACTTCTTAAATGAACAGGACCATTTGCACAATGATGATAAACATCCGTTTAAATTCATATTTATGTTCCAGAATGCGGTTTCATACCAATGGATTGAATGGATTGAAAATTTGTCTTGTTCTGTCCCTGTTTTGTTTTACAGCTCTTTATCCCTCTGTTTCGCCCTGCTCTTCAGGGAAACAGAGATACTTTGCCGCAGACAATTGCTATAAGCGCCTGAAAAACAGTTCTGTAAAACAGAAATACCGGGAAAACTGGATGAAATGCATTGATAAATACCAGGCGGTTTTTACAAAAAATCCGTCAGGGCCATGGGCTGCCGCCGGCATGTACAGGGCAGCCCAGCTTTACCTTGAGCTTTATAAAATATCCTTTCGCATCCAGGACAGAATTGAAGCGGTTGATCTGCTCAGGCGAATCCAGAAACGCTATCCTTCAAGTGTATACAGTGACCGGTCCAGACATCTGATAAGAAAAATTGAAGAAAAAAGCAGCAAAACCACTGAAAAAAAAATCACAAGGTACACTGGATGCACCAAAGTTATCAAACCGGAGCCAGATCTTAAATCCAAACCGGATGATTTAAAAACAGCTCAGATCCCCAAAGAGAAATCCCGGCCAGAAGACAGAGATGTTCATGAAGAACCAACACCTGCCCAAAAAAGTATTGGTGATGATTCAATCATTACCGGGCTTCGCTTCTGGTCCAATCCAAATTATACCCGGGTGGTAGTGGATGCGACCCATGAAAGTGATTTTACCCACAGACTGCTTAAAAAAGATCCGTCCATTCACCAGCCCCAGCGCCTGTATGTGGATCTTGACAATTCAAGAATCAGCAGGGATCTGCCAAGACGGACCGCCATAAATGATGATCTTCTCCTCCAGGCCAGAGCAGGTCAGCATACGCCCCATTCCGTCCGTGTGGTTGTGGATATTAAATCCTTTGACAACTATAAGATATTTTCCTTAAAAGATCCCTTCCGTCTGGTGATTGATGTCTGGGGAGAACAAAAAGAGGACCAGGCCAGTCAAAAAACCGCAAGACTGTCAACGGACAATATCAAATCTTCTGCCATTGCAAAACAATTTGCCCTGGGGGTTAGAAAAATAGTCATAGACCCGGGACACGGGGGAAAAGATCCCGGTGCACCCGGGTATTTAAAAGGTGTATGGGAAAAGGATGTTATTTTAAAACTGTCAAAAACACTGGCTCAAAGAATGCGGGACCGCCTTAAGTGTGAGGTGGTTTTGACCCGGTCAACAGATACCTATTTGACCCTTGAAGAGAGAACTGCCATTGCCAATACAAAAAACGCTGATCTGTTTATCTCCATGCACTGCAATGCCGCCCGCAACAGAAAACTCGCCGGGATAGAGACCTATTATCTGAACCTTGCCACCGACGACCAGGCCATTTCAGTTGCTGCACGGGAAAATGCCACTTCCCGAAAAAATATAAGTGATCTTGATTCCATTCTCAACGATCTCATGAAAAATGCCAAGATTAACGAATCTTCTCGGCTGGCAGCCATAGTGCAGAGTACAATGGTAAAACATATGAAGCTGGATTATTCGGACATCCGGGACCTCGGGGTAAAACAGGCCCCCTTTTATGTCCTTCTTGGTGCCCGCATGCCGTCTATTTTAATTGAAACTTCTTTTTTAAGCAATAAAACAGAGTGCAAAAGACTGATCAGTTCACGCTACCAGACAAAGATATGTGATGCCATTATCAGTGGTGTTGAAAAATATATAAAGGAAACCAACCCGTTAAAATTATAACCATCTTAGCACAGGAGGAACCATGGACTTTAAAAATCTTATTTTTAAAATTGACAATAACATTGCAACACTTTTTTTTAACAGACCAAAAGCCTTAAATGCCATCAATCAGGCCCTTCTCAAGGAGCTGTCTGTAGTGCTTGACGAGATTGAAACCAATGAGGACATCAAGGTGCTGGTGGTCACAGGGTCAGGGGAAAAAGCTTTTGTTGCCGGAGCTGATATTTCAGAACTTGCCCAAATGACCCCGCTGAAAAGCAAAATTTTTTCTTCAACGGGACAGACCCTGCTTTCACGGATAGAAAACCTTTCTATCCCGGTGATTGCAGCAGTGAACGGGTTTGCTTTGGGCGGGGGAACAGAACTGGCCCTGGCCTGTGATTTTATCTATGCATCGGAAAAAGCCTCCTTTGGACTGCCTGAAATCACCCTGGGTATTATCCCGGGCTTTGGCGGGACCCAGCGGCTTACAAAAATAGTGGGCGCCAACATGGCAAAAGAATTGATTTTTACCGGAAAAATTATTCCTGCAGCACAAGCAAAGGAAATCTGTCTTGTCAACAAAATATGCGCCCATGACAGTCTTATGGATGATGTAATGAAATGTGCCCAGTCCATGGCTTTTAAAGGATGCGTCTCCCTGAGAGCTGCCAAGGAATCCGTGGCAGCCGGTCAGAATCTTGACATTGCAACCGGCTGTATCATTGAAAATGATGCCTTTGCCGTATGCATGACAAGCCCGGATGCCAAAGAAGGCACAAGTGCCTTTCTTGAAAAGAGAAAACCTGAATTTAAAGGGCGGTTTATGGATTAATGCTGTTACGCGATGATCAAGTTCATCCATAGAAAAATTTGATCATCGTGTATCATGAATATAAATTTTGCTTGACTTTAAAAAAAATATTAAATACAGTGCACACGTGGTCTAATTCCATACAAAGGCCCTGATCATAACCACGGGATCATAACATCAATGAAAGGCAGTTTCAAATTTATGCCAAAACCAAATTTATGCCAAAACAATGATCACTGCCACATTAAAAACATAGACAGGAATAAAAAAATGTATTTCCGTTTTTTTCTTATATTTTCCTTTAAGGGGAACTTTCGATTTACAAGGTCCACCCATGGAAAAATTCTATACTGAAAAAAACAAAACATAATCTATTAATAGAAACCATGGGGTGACCAGAGATAAATACCCATGGTTTCTTTGTTTTAAGGCTTTGGGTGTTTCTCTTTAAGCCTTATACTCTGGTTTCATAAAAAAATGTGTTACAGTATAAAGGGAAAACTTATAATTTTTTTTCCCTTTATCACAGGCACCTTTAAGGAGAAGATGTTATGCCCATCTACAATATGGATTTTGAAACAATGCCAAGGGAAGCATTAAACGCCATTCAGCTCAACCGCCTTAAATCGACAATTGAAAGGGTGTATGCAACTGTCCCATTTTACAGAAAAACTTTTGATAAAGCCGGGCTGACCCCTTTGGATATCAAGTCTCTTGAAGATCTTCAAAAAATTCCCTTTACCACGAAACAGGATCTCAGGGATAATTATCCCTACGGCATGTTTGCTGTTCCCATGGGAAATGTGGTGCGCATCCACGCCTCATCAGGCACCACAGGGACCCCCACGGTAGTGGGATACACCCAGAGGGATATTGACACCTGGGCCAATCTCATGGCAAGGAGTCTGTCAGCCGGCGGGGCCACCAGCAGTGATATCGTTCATAATGCCTATGGGTACGGGCTGTTTACCGGTGGTCTGGGGGTTCATTACGGCGCTGAAAAACTCGGGGCTTCGGTTATTCCCGTATCCGGAGGCAACACCAACCGCCAGATCATCATAATGAGGGATTTCAAGCCGACTATTCTTACAGGAACGCCTTCCTATATCCTGCATCTGGCAGAAGTGGCCGAGGAAATGGGGGTTTCCTTTAAGGACCTTAATTTCAAGGCAGGCATTTTCGGCGCTGAACCATGGTCCAATGATATGAGAAAAGAGCTTGAAGAAAAGCTTAACCTGAAGGCCATTGATATCTATGGATTAAGTGAAATCATGGGACCTGGCGTATCCATTGAATGTCATGAAGCCCAGAACGGACTGCATATTTTCGAAGATCATTTTATTCCGGAAATTATTGACCCTCAAACCTGTGAAGTGCTTCCCTATGGTGAAACCGGTGAACTTGTATTTACCTCCATTACAAAAGAGGCCTTTCCCATTATCAGGTACAGAACACGGGATATTACCACCCTTAATCCTGAACCCTGCATCTGCGGAAGAACCCATGTCCGCATGAACAAGGTATCCGGCCGGACCGATGATATGCTGATTATCAGGGGTGTCAATGTATTTCCTTCACAGATTGAATCTATTTTGATGAAAAGCAGTGAAATCCTTCCCCATTACCAGCTTGTTGTTGACAGGGCTGAAAATCTTGATACACTGACTGTAATGGTTGAGATCAGGCAGGAATTCTTTTTCGATGAAATAAAGGCGCTTCAGAAGAAGGAAACGCAGATCGCCAAAAATATCAAGGAATATCTTGGTGTTTCAGCAAAAATCAAGCTTGTTGAGCCGAAAACCATTCAAAGAAGTCAGGGAAAGGCCATCAGAGTCATTGATAATAGAAAAAAATCATAGAAGGAGGTACATAATATGAGGCTCGAACAGATTTCAATATTTTTAGAGAACAAGGCCGGACGACTTGCTGAAGTAACATCCATACTGAAGAATGCCAATATTAATATACGGGCACTGTCCCTGGCAGATACAACGGATTTTGGCGTATTGAGAATCATTGTCAACGACGTTCAAAAAGCTGAAGAGGCATTGAGAAACGAAGGATTTACCGTGGGAAAAACCAATGTACTTGCCGTTGAAGTAAACGATTCACCAGGCGGGCTGAATAATGTCCTTGATCCCCTTACCCTTCAGGGAATCAATGTGGAATATATGTATGCCTTCGCCAATTTTAAAAGTGAAAACGCCATCATGATTTTTCGCTTTGACAATATCGACAAGGCCATCTCCATTCTTGCCGATAAATCCATAAAAGTTCTCAAGGCCGAGGAAGTTTATAATTTATAACGGCACTGCTCTGTGGGGCGCAACTAAATAATGCTCTTTCCCAAAGCAGACACGGTCAGATCCACAGCCAGTCTGGCAGTTTTGTTGGCCTGGTCCAGTATGGGGTTGATCTCAACCAGGTCCATGGATACGAGTTTTTTTGAATCGGATATGATTTCCATGAGCAGATGGGCCTCTCTGTATGTCAGCCCGCCGGGTACCGGGGTTCCCACACCCGGCGCTTCTACAGGATCCAGTGCATCCATGTCAAGGCTGACATGTACCCGTTTCATGTGAATAAATTTCATCATGGCCTTGTTGGCAACGGCGCTGATCCCCTGTTCATCAATATCCCGCATGGTGTATACTGTAATACCGCTTTTTAAAAGCTGGCTGCGTTCTTCTTTATCCAGCTGCCGGATACCGATCATGACAATGTTTTCAGGATCTACTTTAGGTCCCTTTCTCCCGATATCCACGAGCACATCCTCAGCATGGCCTGTCAGAGCAGCAACGGGCATACCGTGAATGTTTCCCGAGGGTGAGGTTTCAAAATTGTTAAAATCAGCATGGGCATCAATCCAGATCAGGCCGGCAGGGTGGTCATGGGATATCCCGCCGAAGGTGCCCATGGCAATGGAGTGATCCCCGCCGAGAAAAACCGGCAGGAAATCGTTTTGTACCGCTTTTCTGCCGGCTGTATATACCTGCTCGCAAACGTATTTTATTTCTTTTAGATAATTCTTTTTTCTAACATCACCGCCTGGATCTCTGACAGATACCTGTACATCCCCTGAATCTTCAACACGATAGCCAAGATGTCGCAGTTCTGAAACAAGGCCTGTGTATCTTGCCGCAGCAGGGCCCATGTCCACCCCCCTGTGCAGCTGTCCAAAATCCATGGGAACGCCGATAATAGAAATTTTTTTCTTCATTTGATGAATTACCTTAATGTCCTGTTTCATCCTTTGTTGTGGCCGCTCTGGCCATGGTTGATGTGCCTTGAGTATGAAGCTATGATTATGGTTTTACCATGTTCTGACAGACGCTGGATTAACCTTAATCTTGCAAATACTTTAAAAATATTGTATCTGTCTGAGAAGATCAACCCAAATTATTCATTAAGGGATCTGGAAAAAATAATATGCGCAAGATGCGCGGCTTATTTTAGGAAGATCTCTATGGTTAAAAAAACAAGGAAACCAGACAATGCCCTCAAATGTAAAGGTTTATATTAACGAAACCCTAAACACCATTAATCAGCTGGCTGACCAGGGGATCCGGCAGGCTGCCGTTATCATGCGCCATTCCGCCCGTTATTTTACAGAAGATCCAGGAAAAGAGCCTTTTATGGTGCTTACAGAACAGGGAAAGGATTTTTCACTAACCCTTGGCGAGAATCTGCCTTTATCGCCCTACCCTTGTTTTTTTTCCAGTTTTTTTGGCCGGTGTATTGAAACGGCCGCCATTATTGACAAGGGGTATTCAAAAAAACACCATCGGTTTAACGGACACCACCAAGTCGCTGAGGTACTCTCCCCGTTTTACATCAATGATATCAACAAAGCGGTCTCACTGGTTCAGGAAATAAAAGCGGAAAAATTCATAAGAACCTGGTTTAACAATGAGATTCCCCATGAGATTATCCTTGATCCCGAAAAAACAGCAGACAGAATCGCTGATTTTTTGATAGAAACAGTGGATGCTGTTGGGGAAAACAGGATTGCCGTGTGTGTGTCCCATGACTGGAATATTTTCCCTCTGAAAGAGTATAAGCTTGGGATAAAGCATGAAGATGTTGGTGTGGTCGGCTTTCTTGAAAGTGTTGCAGTATTTAAAAAGGACAATACTTATTACATTACAAATCACCAGATGCAGCCCCAGCCCCTGAAATAACAAAAAAGCCTTGATCATGAGCATCATGCGGTTGCAATGAATACGGCACGGACCGGGGCAGGATAGCCTTCCACGGTAAGGTTGCCGTTTTCAGGGTCAAGAAAATCCTCAAGGCTTTCCGTTTGTATCCACTGTGTTTTTCTCTGCTCTTCAGCGGTTGTTTTTGAAATATCAATGCATTTTATATCTGTGAACCCTGCCCGTTTAAGCCAGAATTCCATCACCCTGATGCCGGGAATAAAAAAGACATTCCTCATCTTTGCGTACCGTGATTCAGGGCAGAGGCATATGTGATCATCAGTTTCCAGGATGAGATTTTCCACAACCACCTCTCCGCCTGTTTTTAACATATCATGGATTTTTGCAAGCATGGCCAGGGGGGATTTTCTATGGTAAAGAATTCCCATGCAGAAAACAGTGTCAAAATAATCATTGATCCCTGGCAACTCTTCAAAAGTAGCCGGCAGAACAAACACATTATCAATTGCCATGATTCTCTGCAGGGCAAGGAACTGGAAATAAAAGGTCATCTGGGGTTCAACCCCCAGCACCATAAAAGGATCATGGGCAGCTGTTCTGAACATATAATACCCGCTGCTGGATCCGATATCCAGAATACGCCGGTTTTTAAGAGGTTTGATCTTGTGTATGAATCTGTTCCACTTGATATAAGATTGCCATTCACTGTCGATTTCAATGCCGAACAGATCAAAAGGGCCCTTGCGCCAGGGGCAGAGGTGAAAAAGGCAGGATCTTAAGGCTTTCTGATCTGTTTCACTGATGTCAGAAGGCCTGCCGGCTTTTATTCTGTCCTGGTCAAGCCATGTTTCACAGGCAGAAACCACAGGCATGCGCTCAAGACTTTTCTGATATTTTAAGGTGTTTCCCACGGGATGGTCAAGAATCGTTCTTTTTGATCTAATAAGGGTTTCAATTTCAGCCCGGCAGACATTCAGCTCAAGCTGATTGATGGTATTTAACAGGTTTTCCATAACTATCTGGTGCAGATAAGTATCTTTTTTAAATTATTTAACGGCAATCATTGATGCAAAATTAAACCACTTCAGCCATATGTCCATATGACTGAATCCTGCTTTTTTCAATCGGTTTTCATGTTTTTCAATGGTTTCTGGAATCAGAACCTTTTCCAGGGCATCTCTTTTCTGGCTGATTTCCAGATCTGAATACCCGTTTTTCTTTTTGAAATTCTGATACCAGGTGATCTGAAGGTCCGCCAGAAGAGGATGAGCGTGGGTGATTTTTTCCGTCAGGAGCAGAATGCCGTTTGAAACAAGGCCGTTGTAGATTTTTTTTACCAGACAATCTCTTTTTTCCGGAGGAATAAACTGAAGGGTCAGGTTAACCACCACAACTGAAGCATTGCTGATCTCAATATGTTCAGCCAGATCACACACCAGTTTTATATTTTTTTCAAAGGATCTGTGTTTAATTCTGTTGCCATATTTCTCAATCATGGGGGCTGAACTGTCAACACCGGTCATGGAAAAAAGCCGGCCTTTGAAATTTTCAGCCATCATTATCCCCAGGTTGCCGTTGGAGCACCCTAAATCATAAATCTTTGTGCCCGGCTGAAAAAAATGACACCCGATTTCTGCCTGCTGTTTTATGCTTTCATGGTATAAAGGGACAGAACGGGCCAGCATATCATCAAAAACCAGTGTTACCTGTTCATTAAACTGAAAGGGAGAAATCCTATCCATCTTTCTGGCAAAGATCTGATCCTTTTGCACTTAACACCTTTTTTATAGCTTCCAGGGCTGTTGTATATCCGAATATTCCCGAAATCATAACAAGGCTTCCCATGGGATTTCGCTGTCTTCCACTGTTCAGATAATTCTTTTCTGTGGTTTCAAGCACAGAATGTTTGTCAACAGATTCTGTTGAATACACACAGGTAATCCCCTCATTTATCCCCATCCGTCTGAGCCGTTTGCGAACAGATCTGGCCAGGGGACACCCTCTGGTTTCAGAGATATCTCCTGTTCTGATTTCCCCTGGGGAAACTCTTCTGGCAGCGCCCATGCTGGAAACCACATCCATTTTGCGCTGTACAAGTTCATACAGGAGATTTACCTTGGGATTAAGGCTGTCTATGGCATCCACCACAAGGTCTGTCTGCCCGGCCAGTACTGCTTCAAAATTTTTAATATGACACAGATAATTGAATTTTTCAATGACTATGTCCGGGTTGATATCCAGGAGATGACGCTCTGCTGCATCGATTTTCAGCATGCCGATGGTGGATTCTCCGGCAAAGAGGTGCCGGTTGAAATTGCTCAGATCAATTTCGTCAAAATCCACTAGCTTCAGCCTGCCCACACCAGATCTTGCAAGGGCTTCAACCACATGGGACCCGACAGCCCCAAGTCCCACCACAGTAATTGAGCAGTCTGCAAGAATCTCCATGGCTTGTCTCCCAAGGAGCAGTTCTGTCCGCTTAAATCTATCCCAACGATATGTCATCTGTATACCCGGCATGGCCGGCCCAGGATCATCGACGTCATTCACTCCTGGTGCACCCCCCTGAGATGGGCAGCACATCAATTCTTCCCTGATTTGAGAACGGACAGAAAAGCAGACTGGGGAATTTCAACATTTCCCACTATTTTCATTCTCTTTTTTCCTTTTTTCTGTTTTTCAAGAAGTTTGCGCTTTCTTGTAATATCACCGCCGTAACACTTGGCTGTGACATCCTTTCGATAGGCTGAAACGGTTTCCCTGGCAATTATTTTACCGCCGATTGCCCCCTGAATGGCCACCTTGAACATCTGCCTGGGGATTTCTTCTTTGAGCTGTTTGCACGCATTCCTTGCCCTTTCTACGGCTTTGTCCCTGTGTACCAGCTGTGACATGGCATCAACACGTTCACCGTTCACCAGAAAATCAAGTTTTACCAGATCTGTTTCCTGATAACCGGCAATATCATAGTCAAAGGAACCATATCCCTGGGTTACACTTTTTAATCGATCATAGAATTCATAAACCACTTCTGCCAAGGGCAGATCAAATTTCATCTCTATTCTGTTGCTGGTCAGGTATTGATAGGTTGTACTCACCCCTCTGTGATCCAGACAGACCTGCATCACCGCCCCCATATATTTTTCAGGAATGATGATGGATGCTTTAATATAAGGCTCCCTTGTCATTTCTATTTCTGCAGGGTCAGGGTAAAGGGAGGGATTGTCAATAATTGAAACACTTTTGTCGGTGCGTGTAATCTCATATTGTACAGAAGGAGACGTTAGAATCAGTGAAATATCATACTCCCGTTCCAGGCGCTCCTGAATCACTTCCAGGTGAAGGAGCCCCAGAAAACCGCATCTGTATCCAAACCCCAGGGCTGCCGATGAATCTTTTTCAAATACAAGGGAGGCATCATTCAGCCTGAGTCGTTCAAGGGCTTCTGTCAATTCTTCATATTGATCTGATGCAACCGGATACATGGATGAAAATACAACCGGAATGGGTTCGCGAAATCCTGGCACAGGGATACCCCTTTCATCCCCTGCATGAATAATCGTATCCCCGCATTTAACATCACTGATCATTTTTATGCCGGCAATTATATATCCGACCTGCCCGGCTGAAAGGGAGTCTGCTGGTTTTCTTTTGATCTGGAAAAGCCCCAGTTCTTCTACCTTGTATTCTGCTTCATTGGAGGTAAAGGCTATTTTTTCCCCGGTTTTTATGGTGCCCTGGACCACTCTGAAATGCACAATGGTTCCCCGGTAGGTATCATAATGGGAATCAAAGATCAATGCTTTTAACGGGGCGTCAGGATCGCCCTGAGGCGGAGGAATAAGCTCTACAGCAGCCTTGAAAACCGCTTCAACACCTGTGCCGTTTTTTGCTGACACCTGCAGGGCGGTTTCTCCGTCAAGCCCAAGGTCTTCTTCAATCTGATCCATGGCCCATTGTATTTCTGCGGAAGGAAGGTCAATCTTATTGATAACAGGAATAATTTCCAGATTGTGCTCCATGGCCAGATAAATATTGGCCAGGGTCTGGGCTTCAACCCCCTGGCTGGCATCTACCAGTATAAAAGCCCCTTCACATGAGGCAAGTGCCCTGGATACTTCATAGGAAAAATCTACATGTCCTGGGGTATCAATGAGGTTTAAAAGGTATTCTTCCCCGTCTTCCGCTTTATACGGCAGAGAAACCGTCTGGCTTTTAATGGTAATCCCCCGCTCCCGTTCTATATCCATGGTATCCAGCATCTGATCCTTGAAGTCCCTTTCAGAGACTATGCCGGCCAATTGAATCAGCCTGTCGGACAAGGTTGACTTTCCATGGTCGATATGGGCAATAATACTGAAATTTCTTATATTTTTCTGTTTTATCTTCAAATTTACCTCTAACAAATAGTTGACATTTTTTTTCGTTGAATATACCATTTTACTTTTTTAATTTATAGCGTATTTTTTTATATATATATTCCCGGGACAAATAAATGACTATTTCGATTTTAATAGTTGATGATGAAGAAGCCATAAAAGAGACTACAGAAGAATTTCTTAAAATGTCGGGTTATATAGTTCAGTCTGCAGGCAGTGCTGAAGAAGCAGTTAACATACTTCAAACTTTTCATCCGAAAATTGTGTTGACGGACATCACAATGCAGGGCATGGACGGTCTGGAACTGACCCAGCTGATTAAAAAAAAATACGCCGCAGAAGTCATTGTGATGACCGGCTACTGTGCTGATTATTCCTATGAAGAAGCTATTTTTGCCGGCGCCAGTGATTTTATTTTTAAACCCTTTAGATTTGAAGAGCTTAATTTAAGAATAAAAAGGGTTGTCCGGGAAATCAAGTTAAAGAAAAAACATGTAGAACTGATAAGAGAACTAAAGGACTTTGCCATAACAGACGCTCTTACCAATCTTTACAATTCAAAATATTTTTTTGAAAATCTGCCAAAGGAAATTGAAAGGCATAACCGATACCAGCACCCCCTTTCCCTGCTGATGATAGATATAGACAAGTTTAAGGATTACAATGACAGCTGGGGCCACCTGGAAGGGGACAAGGTTCTCATGAAAATGGGAGAAATCATAACATCCTGTCTGCGTTCAATGGATACAGGTTATCGGTACGGGGGTGAAGAATTTACTGTACTTCTTCCTGAAACCGATCTCAACCAGGCCCTGCGTGTGGGAGAAAGAATCAGAAAAGCATTGTCAGAAAAACGGTTTTACCCGGATACTGGAGAAGAAGTGTCTGTGACCATAAGCATAGGTGCAACGGAATTTTCAACACATGATGATCTGCATTCATTTGTCAAACGGGCGGATATGGCCATGTACAGATCCAAAAATTCAGGCAGAAATACAATCAACTTTATCCCCCCTAAAGGAAAAAATATCCAGACAGCTTAATCTCCCCGACTATTTCAGCGCTTCAGGCTGCCCCTCTCTGCCTATCCGCATGCTGATATCCACAGCCCTGGCCTGGTGGGTCAAAGCGCCTGAGGAGATCACATCAACACCAGTTGCTGCTATAAGGCCAATATTTTCCAGGGTCACATTGCCTGAGGCTTCAACCACTGCCCTGCCCCTGACAATGGCTGCCGCCTGCGTCATGTCAGAAACACTCATATTATCCAGCATGATAACATCGGCCCCGGCTGACAGGGCTTCTTTTACTTCTTCAAGGGTAGAGGTTTCAACTTCTATCTTCATGAGATGGGACACCCTGGCCTTTACCTTTTTGACCGCATTTTTTACCCCGCCGGCAACGGCAACATGGTTATCCTTAATAAGAATACCATCATACAGGGACATCCTGTGGTTAAAGGCCCCTCCGGCCCTGACAGCAGCTTTTTCAGCTGTTCTCCACCCTGGAATTGTTTTTCTTGTGTCACACAGGCGGACATTGGTCCCTTTCAACTTATCCACAAACCTTCGGGTATAGGATGCAATCCCTGAAAGACGCTGAAGAAAATTAAGGGCAACCCGCTCTGCCTTGAGCATGCTGATAAGGTCACCCTTAACCGTAAACAGGACATCCATGTTTGAAATACTATCCCCGTCTTTGAATAAAATCCGGGTCTGACACTCAGGATCGGTG
Source organism: Thermodesulfobacteriota bacterium (assembly GCA_034660495.1). Taxonomy (GTDB): domain Bacteria; phylum Desulfobacterota; class Desulfobacteria; order Desulfobacterales; family Desulfobacteraceae; genus DATFJZ01. The sequence continues at coordinate 20,520 of JAYEJJ010000034.1, forward strand.
GTTTTAAACACTTTTTCCGCCACATCCAGGCCTGCAACCACAAAAGGCGCCTTGGCAACCATAATGCCATATCCGATCTCTCCCTTTTTTAAGAGACTCTCCGAGGTCAGATCACCCAGGCCTGAGTCTTCAAAAAGCGCCAGAGATATCAATTCTGTTAACGCATCCATGGATCAGTCTTTCATCTCTTTAATCCGTGCCAGATTCATGGCAAGTTTGTCGTTTTTACCCTCAAGATCACCCTTTTTTTCACTTACCTTTTCAATCACTTCTTCAGGCGCCTTGTCAAGAAAACTTTCATTGTTCAGCCTTTTTGACACCGATAACAGTTCCTTTGTCACCTTTTCAATCTCTTTGTTCAGACGGTTTTCTTCCCTGTCAAAGTCTATGATGCCTGCCAGGAGCACATGAATTGTCGTACCCATTACGACAACAGCTGCAGAGGCGCTTTCCGGCTTGGTCTCACTGGAAAAAGACAGATGTTCAAGCCGGGCAAGAGTTTCAACAACACCTGTGTTTTCCTCAATAATACGTTTCTCCAGGCTGTCTGAGGTGTGAACAACAATGGAAAGCCGGGTTGAGGGCTTGATATTCATTTCACTTCTGATATTTCTGATTCCTGATATGACATCAAATAAAAATGATGCATTTTTCTCAACTCCAGGATCATGCATGTTTATCATGGCAGTGTTTTCAGACGGAAATTCAGCATGCATCACAGATCCCTGAACCAGGGGAAGAAGAGACCAGATCTCTTCAGTAACAAAGGGCATGAATGGATGAAGCATAATCAGGCTGTTTTTTAAAACGTATGCCAGAACTGCCCTGGAGATCTCCCGTTTTTCATTGCCTTCCTTTTCATAAAGCGCAGCCTTGGATGCTTCCAGGTACCAGTCGCAGAATTCATGCCATATAAATTGATATACAGCACTTGCCGCTTCGTTAAATCTATATGTTTCTATTCCGTTTTTTACAGCCAGCGCTGTGGCGGCTGTTCGTGAAAGAATCCATTTTTCCGTTAAACTCAGTGCTTCAGGATCAATTGTCCGGGTATCTTCCTGAAGATGCATCAGGGAAAATCTGGAGGCATTCCACAGCTTGTTCACAAAATTTCGATAGCCTTCCACGCGGCTTTCAGACATTTTCACATCCCTGCCCTGGGCGGCAAAGGCAGCAAGGGTAAAGCGAAAGGCATCTGCCCCATAATGATCGATGACCTTGATGGGATCAATCACGTTTCCCTTGGACTTGCTCATTTTCTTCCCGTGTTCGTCCCTGACAAGGGCATGGATATACACATCCTTAAAGGGAACATCCCCCATGAAACGGGTGCCGAACATCATCATCCGTGCCACCCAGAAAAAGAGAATATCAAATCCTGTTACAAGGGAAGAGGTCGGGTAGAATGTTTTCAGCAGATCGGTTTCTTCGGGCCAGCCCATGGTGGAAAAGGGCCACAGTGCACTGCTGAACCAGGTATCCAGGACATCACTTTCCTGGGTAATTTGTGTTGACCCGCAGGATTTACATGTGTCAGGATCAATTTCCTCCACCATGATTTCTCCGCAGGATGCACATTTCCAGACAGGAATTCTGTGTCCCCACCAGATTTGCCTGGATATGCACCAGTCCCGGATATTATCCATCCATTCAAAATAGGTTTTTTCCCAGTTTTCCGGGATAATCTTTGTTTTTCCCGTTTTAACCGAATCTGAAGCCACTTTGGCCAGAGGGGCGACCTTTACAAACCATTGTTTTGACAGAGAGGGTTCCACAACGGTTTTACACCGGTAACAATGTCCCACACTGTTCTGCAGGGGTTCTTTTTTTACAAGCAGTCCCTGTTCTTCCAGGGCTTTTAAGGCCGCCTGTCTGCATTCAAATCTGTCAAGGCCGGCAAAAATACCTGCCCCTTCGAGCATTTTTCCATCATCATCAATGACCTTGATACGTTCAAGATTGTGTTTTTCACCAAGGGTGAAATCATTGGGATCATGGGCCGGGGTTACTTTCAGGGCGCCGGTTCCAAATTCAGTATCCACATAGTCATCCCTGATGATGGGAATCACTCTGTCGGTTAAAGGAAGCTTTACCCTGGTTTCCTTAAGGTCCCTGTGCCTTGAATCCCTGGGATTGACTGCAACGGCTGTATCGCCAAACATGGTTTCAGGTCTGGTGGTGGCAACAACAAGACCGTTTTTACCATTTTCAAAGGGATATCTGATATAGTAGAGGCTGCTGTCCTGGTCTTCATATTCCACTTCAAGGTCTGAAAGTGCTGTTCTGCACCTTGGGCACCAGTTGATAATATACTGCCCCTGGTAGATAAGACCCTGATTGTAAAGCTGGACAAAGACTTTTCTGACCGCATCTGAAAGCCCTTCATCCATGGTAAAACGCTCTCTTTCCCAGTCACAGGAAGCGCCCAGTCTTTTCAGCTGATTTATGATGGCCCCGCCGGATTTATCCCGCCACTTCCAGACTTCTTCTATGAACGCTTCTCTGCCCAGCGCTTCCCTTGACAAACCCTTTTCTGCAAGATTTCTTTCAACTATATTCTGGGTGGCAATGCCCGCATGATCCGTACCCGGCATCCAGAGGACATTTTCGCCTTTAAGTCTTCTGTAACGGCACATGATATCCTGAATGGTAATATTCAAGGCATGACCCATATGGAGTACACCGGTAACATTGGGAGGTGGAATCACAATGGAATACGCATGCTTGTCACTTTTGTCCTCTGCTTTAAAAGACCCATTGTTTTCCCATCGTTCATACCATTTTGTCTCAATTCCTGAAGGAACATATCCTTTTTCAAGAGCATCAGAACTCATAAACTAACTCCTAAAAGCGCATTAACGAAAAAGGGGATCACTTGATATAATCCCCTGTAAAAAGATTCATTTTTTTTATGAATTGAAGGATTATGATGTGCTTTTCAGCCTATGCGTTTTTGAAAAGCACTTAATCGAGAATATCAGCATCACTTCTCCTACCCTCAAAGATGTTTAAACACTGACCTCAGAGCCCTTGGCGTGTGGAGTACCTTGGGATGACTATATATTCCAATGTAACGTAGTCAGTTAAGACTTAGGCTAATCAACCGGGCTTACAAGTTACCTTGCAAGCCCCTCGGTCTTTAGCCGAGGGGTTGTTGACCAGATTTTCTTTTATGTCATCTATTTCTTGTTTTACAACCTTTTCTACCACCTCATTGAGAATAATTTCAATTTTTTCGGCAAACTGCTCTTTAATCACTTTTTCAAGGGCTGCTTCAACCTGCTGTTCTGTCAGTTCAGGACCAGGACCAGGTCCAGGTCCAGGTCTGTCAGGGCCATTATCTGAAAAATCGTCTTCTTTTACCATTAACAGCTCGGTTTGACCTTTAGCATCAAAGCCATCTTCAATGTTCAGCTCCAGAGAGGAGTCTTGATCTTCAAGCTTCAGATCATCAAAGTCGTCATCGGGTTCATCCGCCATGGCTGGATCATGATCTTTTCTTTTCTCTTCAATCTCTGATTCTTCAAAGGCCTCTTCTCCATCAAATTCAATATCAGAGAAATCAAAGTCATCATCAGAGCTGATGTCCTCATTCATTTCAAAGTCCAGACCGTCATCCTCTGTTTCTTCAAAATCAGAAAGTTCGATGAGATCGTCACTGAATCCATCTTCTGTTTCATCCGCATCCGGAGGAACAATGTCAGTTAATTCTATTATGTCTTCATCCTGATCCATATCAGATGTCAGATCAATGTCATCAGCCATAAAAGACTCCTGTTGGACTGGAAAATCCCAGTTTATAATTAAAATTTAACAGCCGGGGATTTTATTCTCCCCCCGGCTCAAAATTTCATATATCCGCAAAATATCAAAGCCTTTTTCAAGTGTCAAGCTCTTTAAATCAATCTGCTTTTCGCGTCAGACAGCACCAGGCCTGCTTTTCAGTATCAGGTGACGACCTTTTTCCGATCCCGTGACTGCCTTCCCCCGGTTGTCTCAATTTTGGTTTTTCTGTCCATATCATCTCCCTGTTGCCCATGGCGGTTAAAAGAAATATGGACAAAACCAGATGTCTGATTTATAAAAAAAGCATTATGTACCGTTTTTATATCCATAATACCGCTGTCCAGGGAAAAACAGCTGAACTGTCCGGTCAGGATGCAAAGCATCTTGTCAATGTACTCAGGATCCGTTGCGGTGAAACCATTGAACTCTTTGACGGCAAAGGCCTTAATTTAACAGCAGAGGTTAAAGAAATCGCACAGGGATCGGTTAAACTTGCTGTAATGGATACCTTTGCCCCCCGGTGTGAATCTCCCATACATTTATCCCTGGCCCAGGGCATGCTGAAAGACAGGAAAATGGATAAGCTGATCCGGCATTTGACTGAACTGGGTGCTGCAGAGTGGATCCCCTTCTGGGGGGAAAGATCAGTCCCTAAACCGGACAAAAAAAGAATTCAGCAACGCATGAAGCGGTGGGAAAAAATTGCAAAGGAATCCCTTAAACAATGCAGAAGAAGTCTTTTGCCTCTTATTCATACCCCTTTAAGTTTTGACCAGCTCATGGATGTTTCACAAGATTATGGGATGAAAATAGCCTTTTTTGAAAACGCCACATGTTCTGTCAAAAGTATTTTAGACAAAAATTCAGGGGCATTTAATAAATTTCTCGTATTAATCGGACCGGAAGGCGGTTTTTCAGACAGAGAAATGGATCTGGCTGAAAAATACGGGTTTCAGATTTACTCACTGGGCCCCAGGATTTTAAGAGCGGAAACCGCTTCCATAGCAGCCTGTGCCCTGATTCAAAATTTTTTTGGTGATCTTGGGTGAAAAATTCCTTGACATATGCAGAAAACTGACATATAACACGCTTTGTTTTTAACGGAGCCCAGGTAGCTCAGTCGGTAGAGCAGGGGACTGAAAATCCCCGTGTCAGCAGTTCGATTCTGTTCCTGGGCACCACGATTATCAAGGGTTTTCAGCTTTCGGGGGTGAAAACCCTTTTTGATTATGTAAGCACTATGTAAGCCGTGTTTGATAATCCCGGAAACACCACAGACCAGGCCAATAACTCAAGTTTAATCCCTCACACTCGATCATCAGGTTTTTGGAATAGCCGCGCCCTCAACGGTTGCTCTTAAACGGTTCTTCCATAAAATCGGTTCTTCTATAAAAATTTTGATAATCGAGTCACATATATGACCCTCACAGGTAAGTATAGCTGTTAAAAAAATTGTTCGTCAACAACCCCTCGGCTAAAGACCGAGGGGCTTGCAAGGTAACTTGTAAGCCCGGTTGATTAGCCTAAGTCTTAACTGACTACGTTACATTGGAATATATAGTCATCCCAAGGTACTCCACACG
>JAYEJJ010000035.1:0-6423 GCA_034660495.1 Thermodesulfobacteriota bacterium
TTTCACCGGGCAGATACTTGTTTATATAGGAAATATTGTATGACCCGTCATCAGGATCAAGAAGATGGGACCCTGCCATGTGGCAGGCCCCTTTTTTAATGGCCATAAGTCCGCCCATGCTGCCCACATGGCTGGAACTGATACTCACACTACCTGAGATCCGTCTGATCTGGTCGGCAAGCACATCCAGAGTATTGTCATGGGATCCAATAATAACAATGGTGTTTTCAATGGCTGACAGGGGCCGGATCAGCTCTGCCTTGACTTTTTCCCCCTGGGCAGCGCCTTCGCTTTTCACGGGTATCCGGATGATGCCGTCGGCTTCAGTCAGGGTAGTAATGCTGCCCGACCCCCTTGGCAGCTGGGAAGCGATTAGCCGGTTGTCCACAGAACCGATTTTTACCCGGACAAACTCTTCCTGTCCGAGTTTGGATGCGATTTTCCGTGCCGGTTCCACGTCAATGGTGTCTCTCTTTTTTTCAGGAAGCCCCTGCATTTTCAGCAAAAGCGGGCCTGCAAACTGCTCAAAGGCCACAATGGCTGATACAGGATATCCTGGAATGCCAAAGACCGGCGTATTTTCTATTTTTCCAAACAGCACAGGTTTGCCCGGCATCATGGTCACGCCGTGCAGAATCACCCTGCCAAGGGCTGATACCACTGGTTTTGCAAAATCCTCTGATCCGGCTGAAGAGCCGCCAATAATGCATACCATGTCATAGTCTTCCTGAACCGCATCCCTGACCGCGGCTTTTATGCCGTCAAGGCTGTCTTTCATCATGGGGCTGGTTACATGGTCTGCCCCGTAATCCCGGCAGAGGGCGCCAAGAACAGACGAATTGGATTCAATCACATCCCCGGGTTCAAGCCCGGTTTGTGAAATCTTCTGCCACTGCCTGAGCTCGTTACCCGTAGGGATAATCAATACCCGCGGTTTTTTCCTCACCTTGACTGAAAACACACCGCCGGACAGCAGCGCCCCAACTGAATAGGGCGTGATCACATGTTCCCTTGGAAAGAGCAGCTCTGTTGCAACAATATCTTCCCCCATTTTTCTGACATTCTGCCATGGAAACACCGGGGCTTCAATTTCAATCTCATTGTCACTGATAATATTCAGATACTCGATCATGATCACAGCATTGCATCCATCCGGAAGGACATGGCCGGTATTCACCCAGAAGGCATTTTTACCCGGTTCAATGGTTTTTGGGGCATCTTCACTGGCCCCGTAGGTAATTTCAGCATTAACAGCAATCCCGTCCATGGCTGCCCCATGGAAATTGGGAGAGGAAAGGGCGGCCACTGCCGGCTCGATCATCACCCTGCCCACTGCCGCTGACGGTTGAACCGCCTCACCATCTGCAAAGGGATAATGGGGAAATTCATTAAACAAAAGGGCCTTTGCCTCTTTTATATTTTTCATGTCAAGGTATACATTACGGTGCAAACTCATTTATTCAACCTTTTCCTAGAGGGGAATTATCTCCACCCGGGTATTTTTTTCAATTCCCTCAAGATTCTCACTGATTTCAAGAAGCCCGTGGGCATGAACCATGGTCCTGATCAAACCGGATTTGCCGAGGACCGGTTCTGCAAACAAAGTCTTCTCTTTTTTACGAAACCTTATCCTTATAAAATCCCTCCGGCCCTGGGCAGATACGATATTCCTCGACAGTACAGCGGGAATTTTAAGGTTTGAGGTCAGGAGATCACTGCACCCCTGAATTTTTTTTAGAAAGGGCAGCACCACAATTTTAAAAACCACCATGGCGGACACAACATGACCGGGAAGGCCCCATACCGGTTTTCTGCCGGATTTTGCCAGTATGGTGGGTTTGCCCGGACTGATGGAAATACCGTGAACTTTCATTTCTGTATTTTCCAGCCTGGAAAAGGTATCTACGGTAAAATCCCTGACCCCCACGGAACTCCCGCCGGAAATCATCAGCATATCTGTTTCCTTGACTCCCTTTTCAACGGCCCTGAAAAGCGCCTGCTCATCATCTTTAACAATGCCGTAAAGGACAGGCTCTGCCCCGGCCTCCTGGACAAGACCGGCCAGTGTATAGGAATTGATATCCCTTATCTCGCCCATGCCGGGAGTTTGATCTACCGGGACCACCTCATCCCCGGTGGAAAGAATGCCCACCCTGGGCCGCTTAAACACCTTTAACCGGGAAACCCCCAGCGCGGCGGCAAGACCCGCTTCCTGGGGTCTTATAAGGGTACCCGGCGTTAATATGGGTTCATCCTCTGCAAAATCCTCTCCCCTTTCAATGACATGCTGCATGGGGGCAACGCTTTTATACACTTCCAGGGCATCCTCACCCACAGGGTCTGCATGCTCAATCATGACAACGCTGTCAGCGCCCCTGGGCAGCATTCCTCCGGTGGATATTCTGGCTGCCTGGCCATGATTCAGGGTAAAATCCGGAACTTCCCCCATGGCAACGCCGCCTGTCAGCCCAAGCCACGCCGGATTTGACTCGGAAGCGCCATAGGTGGCCCTGGCAGCAACGGCATAGCCGTCCATGGTGGACCGCCTGAACCCCGGGATATCCTCTCCTGCCTTGATGGTCTGGGCCAGAGTTCTCAAGCATGCCTCCTGGACAGGCACGTCTTCATCTGCAAGACAGGGAAACGCCTCAATAAGGCCAAGAACCTCGTCAAGGCTTCTGACCCTGAAAAACTGATTCATTTCAGGGCCTCTTTTATTCTTACCATGGCGGCTTCAATATTTTCCCTGGTGTTAAAGGCGCTGATCCGGATATAATCCCCACCGCACATCCCAAACCCTGCCCCGGGGGTGCAGACCACTCCGGCTTTGGACAGGAGCATGTCAAAAAACGCCCAGGAATCCCTGCCGTTTCCGTCTACCCAGATGTAGGGAGAATTTTCACCGCCCACACAGTCAAAGCCAAGATCATCCATTGTCCTTCTGATAAGATCTGCATTTTTCAGATAATAGGACACCAGCGCCTTTGTCTGAACAGCCCCTTCTTCGGAGTACACCGCTTCAGCAGCCCGCTGAACAGGATAGGAGACCCCGTTGAATTTTGTGGAATGTCTTCTGTTCCACAGGGCATGAAGCCCAATTTTTTCACCGTTGTCATCAAAAATCATACAGGCTCTGGGTACCACGGTATAGGCGCACCGGGTGCCTGTAAACCCTGCTGTTTTGGAAAAACTTCTAAACTCTACAGCTACCTCTTCTGCGCCCTTGATTTCATAAATGGAACGGGGCAGGGAATCATCCCGGATAAAGGCCTCATAAGCCGCATCAAAAAGAATCAGCGCCTGGTTTTCCCTGGCATAGGTCACCCATTTTTCAAGCTCTGACTTTGTTATGGTGGCACCGGTGGGATTGTTGGGAAAACACAGATAGATCAGATCACAGGGAGAATCGGGCAGCTCAGGCAGAAAAGCGTTCTCCTTTGTGCTGTCCAGATAAACAAGACCCTGGTATCTTCCATCGGCAAACCTGCCTGTTCTGCCGGCCATGATATTTGTATCCAGATAAACCGGATAAACCGGATCTGGAATGGCCACGGTGATATCTGAGGCAAATAATTCCTGAAAATTTCCAGTATCGCATTTGGCACCGTCACTGACAAAAATTTCATCGGCTGAAATATCAGCCCCCCGTGCCTGAAAATCATACCGGGCTATTTTTTCACGAAGAAAATCATAGCCCTGTTCCGGACCATATCCTCTGAAGCTTTTATCATGAGCCATTTCGTCCACCCCGGCATGGAACGCTTTAATACAGGCATCGGGCAATGCTTTTGTCACATCTCCAATGCCCAGCCTGATAATATTTTTATCTGGGTTTTCCTGCTGGTATTGTTCAACTCTTCTGGCAATATCCGCAAAAAGGTATGAGGATTTCAGTTTTTTGTAATTTTCATTTACGCGTATCATTAATCACTTCCTTTATCAAAACACGATCTGTTTTAATTGGTTTTTGTTCAGCCAGGCTCACAACAATATCCGGTACGCCATTCATACGCTATCTGTTTTAACTGGTTTCCAGATTTTTGGGTTTTAAATGGGGCGGGAGGATATCGTATACATCCATGGGAAGTTTAAGGCTTCTCCTGTTATCCACCATGATTGCTTCATCCAGGTCAGGGCTGCTCAAGTCAATGGGATCCGGTTTTATTGAAAGGGTTTTCTCTTCTGCATCCGTAAAGGGCAGGACCAGGGGACCGCTGCTTTCCAGCACATAGGCCATCTGACCATTTCTTAAAAACACAATGCTGCCCGGAGGATATATCCCTATACTTTTAACAAAGGCATGGAGCACATACTGGAGCATGGTATCTTTTTTGGCGTACTTTCGAAATATGGATGTCACCACATTGATCGGGTTGAAGGCATCTTTGTAGCATCTCTTGGATGTCATGGCATCAAAGATATCAGCCAGTTTTCCCATTTTTACATAAAGGGGAATTTCGGCAGGAGGGCGGTCATGGGGATAACTCTTTTCTTCATTGATATAAAGGGCGGCATGATGATAGACCACCATATTCTTAATAAATAGATTTTTTAATTTATTCTGTTCCAGGATCTCCAGGCCGAACCTGTAGGAATGCTGCTTGACCAGAGAAAAATCCTCACTGGTCAGTTTTCCTGATTTATTCAGGGTTTCCTCAGGTATCATGACCTTGCCAATATCGTGAAGAAAAAAGCCTGTGGCAATATCACGGATTTCATCCTTTTGATAACACATGTAGGCATTATTTTCTTTCCCGCTCTTTTTTTCAAAAGGATTGTATACCGAAGACGTCCCTGCTTTAAGATGACCATTGACAACCGAACTGAAACTCGTGTTAAACCGGTTGAGAACCGCTGTGCCAATGGCGCAGACATTGACCGAATGATTGTACAGATAGTCATCATAGGAAAATATTTCTTTGGTCAGATAGGAAAACGGATTTTCAGCCGTCGACAGAAATTCAACAAGATCAAAAACCTGTTCCTCCACTTCATTGTAGTCAAATTCTCCGCCGGTTTCTTTTATATCACCCATGACCTTTTTAATGGACGATTTGGCCCGGACGTATTTTTCCTCGGCAATATGTTTTAATTCATCAATTTCCTTGAGTCTTTTTTCTATTCCCGAAACAGCGATAGCCTTGTGGACGTCATCTTGAACCCCGGTTTTATAGTCCAACTCGCCCTCCTTTGAAACAGAGATAGAATCCCCCCCGGCATTCCATATACCGCTTTCCTTACCCTCAACAAAGGGAACTGAATTTATGCCGTTCTCCTTGATCACTTCAAGGGTTCTGGCGCTGTCAACCAGAACATTCTTGTCAAGAAGAAGAATTCCCTTTTTGTTGTATACATCAATACCGGTTTTAACTTTTCCGCCACGGGCAACGATTTCTATCAAATAGTCTATATTTATCTTTTTTTTAACCATTCTCCCCTCCCGTTTTGCAAATCCCCCATAGAACATGTGAAAGCCCAGTAAATTCGCTGACATGAAGTGTTTCTGCCCTTTTTACCGGGTCAATGCCTGCTGCCTTGAGGGCAGAGTGGGCCTGTGCAGGGGTGATATTAAGCTCTCGTCCGGAAAGCGAATTTTTCAAAGTTTTCCTTCTTTTTGAAAAAGCCGCTTTAATGACCTTATACAGAAACTTCTCCTTTTCCCGGGACAAGCTGGTTTTTTCAAAAAAAGTAATTTCAATTACCCTGGAATCCACTTCCGGCTTTGGAAAAAAAAGCTGAGGGCCGAGATCGGCAAGGGATCTAATCCGGGCGCTGTACTGCATAACAACAGAAAGCCTGCCGTAGGTTTTCCCGCCCGGTTTTGCCGTTATCCGCTGAGCCAGCTCCTTTTGGAGCATGAACACGGCCTTTTTCACACAGGTCCTTTGTTCCACAAGCCGGATAAGGATCTGGGATGAAATATTATAGGGCAGATTTCCCATAACAACCAGTTTTTTTTCCCCGGCAAGGGCATAAAAATCCACCTTGAAAATGTCCATATTCAAAACTTCAGCATTTTCAATGCCTTCCCGGTCAAGTTCCTCTTTTAAAACCGGGGCAAATCTTGTATCTTTTTCCACGGCAAAAATCTGTCCCGCTTTCCGGGCAACAGGTATTGTCAGGGCACCCAGGCCGGCACCGATCTCAAGGACAATATCCGACGTTGAGATCTCTGCCCGGTTCACTATCATTTCAGCCGCCCTGGGATCAGATAGAAAGTTCTGTCCCAGCTCTTTTCTGGCCAGAAGATTGTGATGTCTTAAAATGGTTCCCGGATACCTCATAATTTTTCTTTATTACAGATCTCTGGATTGGATTTTGACATTTCCTTATATTTTTACCTATAATTTGTTGTAACTTACTGAAATCATTATATGGCACGAATTTTGCTTCTGTCCAATTTTTATAATGTTTTACACAATA
>JAYEJJ010000036.1:0-2523 GCA_034660495.1 Thermodesulfobacteriota bacterium
TAAATGCATAAAAAAACCAGACAAATACCATATATTGTGCTTATTGTCTTTGTTTTTAAAAAAAAATACTATATATAGAAAATGATTATGCATTCAAAATTAGCTGAGGTCAGGAGTTCTGAAGTTTTAAGCCTGCCTTCTCGATAACTTGTTCAATCTCAGGTAACCGGTACCGACGTTTATGTTCCAGATAGACATCATGACTGCTCCAGAGAAACTTAAAGGCAGGAACAGAAATTAAAAAAAGATTCCCATTAGGTACCTTTTTTGTTATATTCCTGAGCAGGCTAACATCGTCATCCACATGTTCCAAAATATCCATTAATAAAACCAAATCTGCTTTGACCGAATCAATGTTCCTTCTTAAATAAACCTTTTTGCCTGATTCATACACATCATGATCATCTAGATAATTGATATCAACACACCAGGCCTCTTTTGCGGATGTCATTTTTAACAAATAGCGAGAAAAAAAACCGGAGCCTGCCCCAATGTCCAAAATAGTAGATACGTTAGCTTTTTTGACCAGGCACATCATTGCTTTTGCTTTTGAATTGTAGTACCAATGGTCTGCAATGTTTTTGTCAAGGATGGCAGTTTCTTTAAGATCCATTTTTTTTTCCGGATTCATAAATATTACGTATGATAAATATAGGCCGCCGCTTTGATTCTATATATGTACGCCCCAGATACTCCCCAAGCATTCCAATTCCGATAAGCTGCAAACCACCAATAAAAGTTACTGCCACAATTATTGATGCATATCCAGGCAAATCAACCCCTTTTATCATAACTGACACAACAATAAATATCGCAAACAAAAAAGAAAACATTGAAACTAAAGAGCCGATGTAGGTCCATATCTGCAAAGGAGCTGTACTGAAACTGGTTATTCCTTCTATTGCAAAGTTCCAGAGCCGCCAACCATTAAACTTTGATAAACCAGCAACCCGATCGGGCCTGACATAATCTACATAAGTGTTATGAAATCCCACCCAGGCAAACAGCCCCTTCATGAAACGCCGGGATTCAGGCATACAGTAGAGTGCATCGACTACGCAACGATCCATGAGACGAAAATCACCCACATTCACAGGCAGTTTTGTTGTAGCTGTAGTGTTGTGTAATCGATAAAATAAATTTGCTGATCTGCGTTTCATCCATGAATCCGTATCCCGGTTGATTCTTCTCCCAGGAACAACTTCATAGCCTTCTCGCCATTTGTCAATCATGTCTAAAATGAGTTCCGGGGGATCTTGAAGATCCACATCTATAGGGACAACAACATCACCTGTTGCATTATATCTCCTTCATCTTCATAATGAGTATTGTGCTGTCTACAGATATTCTGCATTAATTCAAGGCTTAACTGCAAAAAAAACCACCTGTCCCCCGCCAAGATACCCCAGGGGAACAGAATGGTACAGCAGGGCCTTTGCCTCGCTAAACCCAGATGTTTTCAGTTCATCCAGAATTTCCCATCCAAAATGGTAATAGCACAGGCACCCGTCTGGATTCAAGGGATCGCCATGGTATTCCGGGGGCATAATATGCCTGATTGTACCCTGAGTGGTTCTGACTGCCCGTACAATATTTCCGGGTGAATGCAGTTCAAAGGGGACTGTAAAGAACAGCACGCCCCCGGGCTTCAGACACCTGAAACACTCATCAAAAGCAGACTGATAGGAAATAACATGTTCAAACACATCAAAGGAAAGAATGAACTCAAAGGTATCATTGTCAAAGGACAAAGCCGTGACATCCTCACTGCGCAAGCCGTCTCTGTTACAGGAACCGCCTGAAACATCCCCGCCTGCATACTCACTGCCAACAAGATTATCAAAAGCAATTTTCAGCCGTCTGAACAAAGGGGTGGTCTGTTCGGTTATATACATACGGGCTTTGGACCGGGGGGCGCAGGTCATGACAAAAATATGGAAAGCTGCCCGCATTCTGCTGTTCAACCCGCAGACCGGGCACACCAGCCTTTCCCGCCAATTGGGCATGAGCACCCCGTCAACCGGATATGCCCCGTTATAATCCACGAGAAAATCCGTTTTTTTTCCGCATGGATAACAATATCCGTTGAAAAAAAACGTTTCTGGTGCATCAGACAGCAATTTTTTTTCCACATCAAAGTTCATTTCCGGGTCTTTTAAATGATGTCTGACATACGCCCGATAGTCCTCAAAAGAATAACAACTGGTAATATTCAACTTTGGACCATTATTTTTCTGTCTCATCCTGTTGTACAGATTCAATATTGTTTTTTTCATTTTTTCAGCAATTTTTTTTTCACCCACCCGGAGGTTGGGCATTTAAATACAGGGACACTTTACCTATTTTCATTCTTTGCTGTTATGCTGTACATCATGGCCGTTATACAGAGAAACATATAAATACAGGGACACTTTACCTATTTTCATTCTTTGCTGTGATGCTGTACATCATGGCCGTTATACAGAGAGACATATCGTTTTCCGATCATGTGCCAGTCCAGGTGTTCAACAAACCGCCGGCCGG
>JAYEJJ010000036.1:2623-6417 GCA_034660495.1 Thermodesulfobacteriota bacterium
TAAATACAGGGACACTTTACCTATTTTCATTCTTTGCTGTGATGCTGTACATCATGGCCGTTATACAGAGAGACATATCGTTTTCCGATCATGTGCCAGTCCAGGTGTTCAACAAACCGCCGGCCGGCATTGCCGATTTCCCTTCTTTTTTCTTTATGGGTGATGAGTTCAATCACAGCGTCCACAAATTCATCCATACTGTCTTTGATGAGAATATCCCGGCCCGGGCTGACATTGATCCCTTCCGCCCCTTTAGATGTGGCGACCACAGGTATGCCTGCTGCAAAATACTCAAGAATTTTCATGCGGGTGCCCCCGCCGTCCATCAACGGCACTACGGCAATATCCGCTGCCTGAATAAAAGGCGCCACATGATCCGCCACACCGGTGTAAATCAGATCAGGATGAGCGCTCTGTTCAGGGGGATACTTTCCAACGGCAAGACATTTCGGATAATATCCCTTCTGGTTCAGGGCCGGCAGTATTGTATTTCCGATCATCTCAGCCGCCTCCCTGTTGGGCGGATAGATAAATATCCCGTGGAAAACAAGGACAATATCATCGGCCGAAATCCCGTACTTATCCCTCACGGATACGGAGCTCTCCCCTTGTGCGTCAAAATTTTCAAGGTCCACACCATGGGGAATCATGGTAATTTTTTCCGCCGGCACCCCGGCGTTTATCAATCCCAGCGTATCCTTGTCAGATACTGTGATCACATGGTCTGCATGACTGCACAGCCGGATTTCACTGGCTTTCATATAGGCGGTGTCATGGTCTGAAAGATCATAGGCCGCCTGAATTCTCGTGTACTCAATATTATGCTCAACCAGAGATGTCCGGCCGCCAAAAACACGTATCGCCCATGAACAGGCCGCCATATACGCGGGAAATTCCGCCTGAAACACAATAATCCGGCTCTGCAGGGCAAGGTAAAGCACACGAAGTTTAAAATTTGCATCCCGCAGCGGATAAAACAAAAACGCATCCGGGCCTGGAATGCCCTTATTTTCCAGACAGGTTCTTAATTTCTGTTCTCCCGGATACAGGAGCGTTTTAAACAGACGCGGATACCGTTCTTCACGGAACCTTCCGTCAGTGAACACATAAAATATCTCCCGGTTCTGGGTAATCAGATACACCTCATCATAATCATGGGACAGCACCCGGGCCGTATGATAAATCTTTGCGGCTGCTCCGTGATCCACCGGGAACAAATCCTCCCGTGTTATCATAGCCAGGTTCTTCTTTTTTCTCCGCCGGATAAGGGGGAGGATGAGACGGTGCACCACCGCCCGGTAGAGCATATCGATGCCGCCGGACATTTTTTTTCTGACAGACCCCTCAATCGCTGCTGTCTCTGATTCATCAGGCGCAGAATCACCTGTGTCTTGACAGTCTTTCTCATCACGCTTTTCCGGTATATCTGCCTCTGCACCCACGTTGCTGACGTCCTTCTTTTTCAGCACTGCCTCAAGGCTCCCGCAGGTAAAATCATTATCACTTCCATATTTTTCATTCAGACGTGCCTTAATATCATCTGTAATGGGAAAGTCCAAAAAATTTTCCAGCTTTATCAGCTCAAACAAAGAATTTTGAAACATTCTGATATAATCTGAATACATATAGCGGTTGATATGGTCATTATCATATATCTGATAGAGAAACTCCTGGACCGCCGCTGCATCCCATCTGCTGGAAAGCTTTTCCGCCATTTCCTCTCTGTCATACATCAGGTGGTCATAATTATCCAGAATGGGTTTGGTTGTTTCAGGTTCTGAGAATTTAAACCAGGTGCCGTTTCTTTCAAACCAGAGGTGATGGCCTTCAGCACTGGACCAGATCGGTCCGTAACATGTGTAAATAATTCCACCGGGTTTTAAAATACGATGCATTTCCTGTAAGGCTATATCCAGCTCGTGGATGTGCTCAAAGGCGGCAATGGTAAAAATAATGTCAAAACTTTCATCCTCAACGGGCAGGGACCTGATATCGCCCCAGGATATCATAATATTTTCAGTGACCCGGACGATCTTTGGGTCTCTGCCGGACCAGTACCAATTGTTCACCCCAAGCCCCAGGGCCATTCCCTTTTCAGCAAACCTGGATAGCAGAACTGCATCGTCAGCACCGATCTCCAGTATGGATTTTCCGGAAATATCGTAAAGGGTAAGAAAGCTGTCCAGACCTTGCTGCTGATACTCAAAGGGATGCTGACCCGGTTTAAGCAATGCGGGCTCAGGCGTAACGGGCAGGTGCTGACAAAGCTGGGGGATATTCAGTTTCAGCTTTCTTTCAGCAGCCCTGTACAGACAGGTTTCCATGGGCTGCCCGGCCGGAGTCTCCGGACTGCAGGGCTCTTGTTGAAAAAGCAGCCCCCCTTTATTTTTACTATACCCCTCCGGGTGTCTGCAGAACCGGGCCAGAGGATGGATGGTTTTAAAAATATTGAACTCTTCCTGTACAAGACGCTGGGCATTTCTGCTTTTTTCAGCAATATCTGCCTGACCTGACAGAATCTTTTTCACCAGAATTTCAAGACCGGCCTCATCTGAACGGTCCAGAACCCATCCGGCATCATACAACTTGATCTTATCGGCAATTTCCAGAAAATCATTGCAGATCACAGGCAGACCACAGCGCAGGTATTCAATCACCCGAAAGGAGAAACTCATTTCCCGCTCAATATTGCCGCTGCTCAGCTCAATCCCGATATCGGCCTGAAGAAACACATCTTCCATCCTGTCATAGGGAAGGAGATCCAGTTTTTCCATAACAGCATCGTATTCAGGACCTGAGGGCAGATTCAGTGAATATTCCTCACCAGTCGGATCCAGGGGATATTTCCCGCCAATCAGCTGCAGTCTGCCGTTCTGCTCACGGGCCAGAATCTCAAGCAGGGCGGTCAGCCATTGTTCAGGGGAGCGCCAGGGCCAGAGAACTCCCCCATATAGAAAGACAACAGGGCTGCCTGTTGCTTCTGACCCTGCCGGGGGAAAAGACCTGGGCGGCACATTGGGATCTGCAGAAATGGGGACCACGCCAAGGGGAATGTCCTTAAATGGAAACCCTGCCGCAAAAAGCCAGGCCGTATGAAAGGCTTTCTGCCGCATTGTACAGCAGAGAAAAAAATCAGCCCTGCTGAGACATGTCAGATAGTCCCGGATTTCGATTTCCATGCCGGAATTGTCCTGGAAATCGGCCTCCAGCAGCCAGGGTGCCAGCAAATCCATAACAATCGGAATCTTTATATCCTCTGGAATCATGTGCATATACGCCCAGTAACCCACAATCAGAACTGACGGCTGATACTGGTCAATCAGGCGGCAGAATGCGGCTTTGTCCTCAAAGGGGACAAGGGTCAGCTGCTTTGGCGGGGTATGGGGATGCACTGTATCTTCGGGAGTGGCATAGAGCACTTCAAATCCCCGATCCGCCAGGCCTGTGGCAAGCCCCCAGGCCCTGATCCCGTTTCCGGAAACCGTATGACCGGGAACGGGATACAGGCCGTGGGTGACAATCATTATTTTAGAATTTTTTGGTGAAAACATGGCATACCTTAAATTTTTTATAACGGCCATGCCCTGAAGGGGCACAGCAAAACATGAAAGAATTGGAAATGCTGCAAAGCTCTTTCATACAAAAAAAATGCTGACAAACAACTTACCTGTAACTCGATCATCAAGTTTTTTGAATACCGCCGCCCCCAGCGGTTGCCTGTCAGGAACGAGAACGACGGAGGACTTTTTCCCTGCCAGGCTAAAAATCAAGAACTGCGGCCACTGGTCCTCAAA
>JAYEJJ010000037.1:0-3402 GCA_034660495.1 Thermodesulfobacteriota bacterium
TGGTTAGGGCATAGCAGAAAACCTTTGTTAAAAATACACAATACTGAGATCACTTTAACTATTTGATTTCTAAACATTTAATTCATGCTAAAAAAGTTAGCTGGTCGACCGGAAAAATGGGAATGCGTCCGAGTAAAGGTTACTTTTTTTAATTCAGCCTGGGATTTTTTGAGACCCGATAATATTAACCGGTTCAATCTGGCTACCTTAGATAATATCACAGCAATGAAAGTTCACACTCTTTTTTTAAGGGCAAGATACAGGGATTATTATGATCTTTATTATATAGCCAGAGAAAAAAAATCTTTAAAGGATATCTATGATTGCTCAAAAGATATTATTGAGGGGATAAACTTTAAAGTGTTTGCATCTGCTTTGGTATATATAGATGACATTAAGGATGATAATATTAATCATCTGGCGCCAGCAAAACAATTGAGCAAACAGGATATAAGGTCTTTTTTTGAAAAAGAGCTTTCAAAAAGTAAATAGTAAACTCCTGACCCTTACTTTCTGATTTATCCTGAAATCATGTCCATGGATTATCGAGATCACTCTCATTGAGGGGATAAACTTTAAAACTTTAAAGTGTTTGCATCTGCTTTGGTGCTTTGGTGCTTTGGTGCTTTGGTGCTTTGGTGCTTTGGTGCTTTGGTATATATAGATGACATTAAGGACATTAAGGATGATAATATTAATCATCTGGCGCCAGCAAAACAATTGAGCAAACAGGATATAGATATAAGGTCTTTTTTTGAAAAAAAGAGCTTTCAAAAAGTAAATAGTAAACTCCTGACCCTTACTTTTGTAAAATTTCTTTACAAAAGATAAAAAATACCGACATGAATGACAATTTGTCTTAAACCCCTGATTTAAAATTTTCCTGCCCGGTTTTGTTCGTATTTACGGAGAAATTCTCATTATTAACGGCTGTTTTTATCTTTAGATTCAATGGTATGGTAATTGCTGCTTATCCCTCTAATTTTTTTTGAAAGATGATTTAGCAGAGCAAAAAGCAAAATAAAATGGAAGGGATAAACTGATTAACCAAGATTAACCAAAGAGAAAATATGAATCAAAAATATGAATCAAACAGCACTGGATCTGACAGATTAATATTTGCAATTGTTTTATGATCATTCCGACTATATTGATTATTGTATTGAAACAGCCGCGGATATCCTGTCAAAATTCTCAGACATAACAGATCTGTCAAATCATCTTGACCAGATCAATGCCCATGAACATCTTAACGAACTGGAAAATCCCAGACATGTTTTTCAGCTGGATAAAAATGAATTAACCACGGGTGATTATATCAAAACCTGGAAATGTATTGCCGAAGGCAGGCTGTTTATGGAACATACCCTGGCAGGGGAAGCCACCCGCCTGAAGCTTGGCACCAAATATCTGATAAAGATAAATATTGCAGAAGATCTGTCCCTCAGCGAAATTACCCATCGGATCAACCGGGAAAACAGCGCCGCTGTTTCAGAGGACTTTATCAGAATGCAGTTGTGCTGTGATCCTTCAGAACTTCTGCCTTTATCCCTGGGCATAAGGCATATGCTGCAATACGCCTACGATATTTACACCTTATCAAAATTACTGGGGTATGATCCCGAAGAGGTGCTTTCAAAGCAGAAAATGCTGATTGTTTTGAATGAAGCCACTGCTGATATTATCATTGATGAATTTATCAAGCACAGATTTTACGGGTTCAGCCGGGAAAATGTATATTTCATGGTTCAGCGGTCTTATCATGGGATAAACTTGAAAGGCAAAAAGGTGTTTTATGATAACAGCGCACCCAGACGGCTTCACAACCACGGGCATATCGCCATCCAGCAGACCATGACCCATGAGATATTCCGTATTAATGGAAAAAAATGGCGCAGTTATATCAGCCATCACAGGTTCGGCAGGATTCTCGATAAAATGGAAGTAAAAGTGACTTATAATATTGAAGACCTTGATTATCTTAACCGGTCTCTGGATTATGAAACCATTGCCCTGGCCATTAAAAAGGGAAGGGAAGGGTACCATATGGTCATGGAAGTACTTCCCAACAATCCGGATAATCCTCAAAAGGGGGGAATGGCAGCCTATGATCCTGTCCTTGAAAGGGATGTCATCATTGAAAGCTTTCAGCTTAATGGAATTAACCCCCATGAGATTCAGTTTATCAATAAAAATATCAACTATTATCCCAATCCGTATACGGCATGGGAAACCGTTAAAAATCAGGGAATTCATCTGCCTCTGGCTGTAAAGAACGGATTTGTGTATTTTCAGCCGGTGATCGGAGATATCAATTTTCTGGTAAAAACCGCCATTCTTACCCGCAGTCAGGCATTGCCCATCAAGGCCTGGAAATCCATTGTCCATACGCCCCTGGCTGTAAACTGCATGTATGTTCAGGATGCTCAAAAAGGATTTTCAGAGTTTGCCAATCGGTTTGTCAATCTGTCCTGATCACTGTCTGCACTGAATACAAGACGGCAGGGTGAGGGATAAAAATTTACCTTGTTTTTTTCATTAAAAATATGATTTAATACTTTATACCTGCCGCAAGTCATTGATCTTTGGGATCTGGAAGAAAATAATATGAGGGGATTATTTTTTGGAAGATCCCTTAATGCGTTGATTTTTAAGGAGTATTAAAATGATTAAAAAAAAATCAGGCAAAAAAACAAAACGGAAAAGAACCCAGTTTTCATTCAACCTGCCAGATGCCGGGGAAGTGCTCCTTGCCGGTGATTTCAACCAGTGGAACGGTAAAAAGCACCGAATGAAACAAAATTCCGGAGGCATATGGGAAAAAACCCTGGTCCTCAAGCCGGGGATTTATGAATACAAGTATATTGTAGATGGAAAATGGCAGACCGATCCGGCATGCAGCCGAAACTGCATGAATACCTTTGGCAGTTACAACAACTGGATCAATGTGCCGGAAAACAAATAGTTGCAGCCAGTGCAGCATTTACTCCTGTTTACCGGTTTTACGCTATATACTTACTGCCTGTTGACATTTTCAAATTTAAGTTTTAGTATTTTGATTATGAAATTAAAAATATTACAAATAGTTATCTTATTTCAGCTTTTTTTGCCAGGTGTCTTGTTGGCTGTAGAACCAGCACCTGACATCACAGATCGTGAAATTATAGAAAAGCTTGCAAAGCTGGAAAGTGGTCAGCAGGCTCTGAATCAGAGAGTTTCAGATTTACGCTCAGAAATGAAAGTCGGACAAGAAAATTTACGGGCTGAAATGAAAGTCGGACAAGAAAATTTACGGGCTGAAATGAAATCAGGCCAAGAGAATTTACGGACTGAAATGAAAGCGGGTCAGCAGGCTCTGAACCAGAGAATTTCAGACTTGCGCTCAGAGATGAAAGCAGGTCA
>JAYEJJ010000037.1:3502-6382 GCA_034660495.1 Thermodesulfobacteriota bacterium
CAAGAAAATTTACGGGCTGAAATGAAATCAGGCCAAGAGAATTTACGGACTGAAATGAAAGCGGGTCAGCAGGCTCTGAACCAGAGAATTTCAGACTTGCGCTCAGAGATGAAAGCAGGTCAGGATGCCATGAATAAAAGACTTGATGATTTGAACCAACGTATCAGCAGCTTAACTTATGTAATGGTAACCATGTTTGGAGCTGTTGTAGCACTGATAGCTGTTTTGGTGGGACTTATGTTATGGGATCGTCGTACTACAGTGAAACCTGTCGTTGAAAAAGTTAACCGTCTTGAGCGAGATGTTTCAGAAAATCTTTATTTATCTGATGAGTTTGGGCTGAAGGTGAATCGGATCATTAAAGCCTTGCGTGAGATTGCTGCAACAGATGATCATTTTGCAACTGTTCTGCGCTCTTGTTCTTTGCTTTAATGGTGATAGTGCCTGGATAAATTATACAGATCGGCGCTGATAAACTCGATGATGTCAGAGAGTGTTTGCCCCCCCAAAAAAGGCCCTGCATAATATCGCCTTTTCACTTTTAACCCAGGTAGATAAACATATGGATCTGCATACAGTCACTTCATCAGGCAGGCTTAATTTTTTGCTGATGCGGCTTTCAGAGCCTCCAGATCCTCCCATCTGGCGTATAACCGGTCAATTTTTTCCTGGGCACGGGTAAGATCAGTGTAAAGCAGGTTCATTTTTTCAGGATGATTGACAAGGTCAGGATCTTTTGTTTTGGATTCAATTTCTGCAGCGATTGTTTCTGCTGACAGGATTTTTTCCTCAATATTGCCCAGTTCAAATTTGTCATTAAAGGAAAAAACAGGCAGGGCGTTTTTTTTCTTTGCCGGAGGGTCCTTTTTGACTGGCTGCTGTTTTTTTTGAATTTCCTTTTTCCGGGACAGGCACTGGGTATAATCGGCAAAGATCTCTGCGTTTCCATGGCCATCCAGGTAAAGAATCGAATGGGTGACATTGTTGAGAAGAAACCGGTCGTGGGAAACAAGGACCACAGCGCCGGGGAATTCCAGGATGCTCTGCTCAAGAACTTCAAGGGAGGGAATATCAAGATCATTGGTGGGTTCGTCAAGGAGAAGCACATCTGCCGGTTGGAGCATAAGATCGGCAATCAAAATTCTTGCCTTTTCTCCCCCTGACAACTGCCTGACCGGCTGGACAAGCTGATCAGGCGTAAAGAGAAATTTTTTAGCCCAGGTGACAATGTGGATGCTTTTGCCCTGGTAGACCACAGCATCACTGTTGGTGGGGCTTAATGCCTCTTTCAGGGTAATATCAGGATCAAGGCGTTCCCGGTTCTGGTCAAACACGGCAACCTTGAGCTGGTCGGCCGTTTTTATTTGTCCGGTGTCGGGCTGGATTTCATGGTTGAGAATTTTCATCAAAGTGGTTTTGCCGCTGCCGTTTTCTCCCATAAGCCCCAGGGTGATTCCCGGTGTCAGTTCAATATTGATATCCTTGAAAAGGGGCCGCCCGCCCATGGATTTTCCCACATGTTTACAGACCAGAAGCTTTTTGGTTCTGCGGGATGAGGCATTAAAGCGGATATCCACTTTTTGAGTCTGCTGGTTTCTGTTTTTCAGCGAGGACAGGTCGTCCTTTAATCTTTCAGCCTGATCAATACGGTACCGGGCCTTGGTGGCTCTTGCCTTGGGGCCTCTGCTCAGCCATTCATTCTCCCGTCTCACTTTGTTGGCCAGACTCTGTTCCTGTTTCTGCTGTTCTTCTAATAGTTTTTCCCTGTGTTTTCTGAATTTAAGGTAACTCCCGGTAACACAGAGCACCCCCTGGGGAAAGCACTGGCCGATTTCCATGATCCGGTGGGCTGTATTTTCAAGAAAGCAGCGGTCGTGACTGACCACCACAAAAGCAAAGTCCGATCTTTTCAACAGGGTTTCAAGCCAGATCCGTCCATTGATGTCAAGATGATTTGTGGGTTCATCAAGGAGAAGCAGATCCGGTGCCTGGGCAAGGGCCCTGATAATGGCCAGTTTTTTCCGCCATCCCCCGGAAAGTTCACCGCATTTCTGGGTGTCACTCAAAAACCCGGCAGTTCCTGTTAACTGCTTAACTGTCCTGTACTGGGTCTGTTCTTCCATGTCTGTTGATGAAAGGGCCTGAAACAGGATTTCTGATATGGTTTTTTCAGGGTCAAGCACATCTTCCTGGGGCAGGTACACCACCCTGGCCAGGTTTTGCAGGTATCTTTCCCCGGCTTCAGGGGGTTCCAAATCGGCCAGAAGTTTTAAAAGCGTTGATTTTCCGCTGCCGTTGCCGCCGATAAGGCCGAGGCGTTCATCCTTTTGTATATTGATATCAAGCCCGGCAAACAGAGGTGTTTCGCCAAATGATTTGTGTATGGATTTATAGCTGCAGAGAAGGGTCATGGGCGTTATGATTTATTTGTCTTTTGGGTTTCCATTTTCTTGTACACTCGGACCATTTTTACAATAAAGCCTGCCATGAGGGTAAGGCTTATCAGGATCATCAGGGATGCCGCAAAAAAGGTCATGATAAAGTTGAACGGGTTGTTCAGGCCATAGGCGCCGCGTAACAGATCAATTCCAAAAAACAGGAAAAAAGCCGATACCAGGGTAAGAACAAGCTGCAGGGGCCACCAGTAGTATTTCATAGAATGTCCTTATTTCATAGAATGTCCTTAGTTTTGACTATACGTCTGTGAGTCACAATCTGCTGTAACCCGGTTATCAAGTTTTTATGGAAGAGCTGATTAAGAGCCCTCAGCGGTTGCCTGTCAGGAACATTGAGAACCTAAGGAGATAAGACTTTTTCCCTGCCAGGCGTTGCGACAATCAAGCTGTTTGAGGACCAATGGCCGCAGGTCGCCGATTTTTA
>JAYEJJ010000038.1:0-25553 GCA_034660495.1 Thermodesulfobacteriota bacterium
AGTACCTTGGGATGACTATATATTCCAATGTAACGCAGCCACCAATTTTTCTGTAGCTTAGGCTAATCAACCGGGCTTACAAGTTGCCTTGCAAGCCCCTGAGTCTTTAGCTCAGGGGTTGTTGACTGAATAAAGCCCTGAAAACAAAATATTTGTATCAAGAATAGCTTGAATTTAGGTACCTCCATTTTATACGCACTTAATTACATAATACCATATACGGTATTACATATTGAGTCAAGCTGTAATTTTCATTTTGCGAACCAGGAATTATATTATTCCGTCTCATTGGAACAGCCCACCATGGTCGTCAGCACCCCGGTCAAGGACGACAAAGGAAACCTGGCAGGCAGTATTGGCAGGCCGCCTGGACCTCCTGGTCTGTGCCGAAAAGTGTCTGAGTTCCGGTGAAAAACAGCGGACTTCTGTCAGGTGAATACACTATAATATTGACATTGACCAAACTTCATGTTGCAATGTATATGATGAACAAATTTCAAGTATTTAATCAAACGAGAAGTGAGGAAATGATCATGACCACTTTACAAGAAGCAGAACGATTACTGACGACCATGAGTCCCGCGGAAAAGGCCCGGATTCTCCAATGGATCGTCAAAGATATCGGGAATGCTTTTCCTGGTATAGAGAATCAACCTGATGTTTGTGGAGGTGTTCCGTGTATTGTCCGGACGAGAATTCCTGTTTGGGCGCTTGTGCAGGCCAGATTGTTGGGAACCCAAGATGCTGACATCTTGAGGTGTTATCCCACCTTGCGAGCTGAGGACTTGGCAGATGCCTGGGCCTATTATGGGGCGCATCGTGATGAAATCATTCGCCAAATAGCTGACAATGAGGAGGCGTAGGCATGGCTCGTCTGTATGCTGACGAAAATTTCCCGTTTCCTGTGGTTGAGGAACTTCGGCGCTTAGGCCATGATGTCCTCACTCTTCAGGAAGCCGGATATGGGGGGAAGCAATTCCAGATGAAGTGGTTTTAGCGGATGCCATTCGCGGTCAACGCATGCTTGTCACCATTAATCGCAAACACTTCATTGCTCTACATAAAGCATCATCCAATCACGCTGGGATTGTGGTCTGCTCCTTTGATCCCCGCTTTGTTGAGCAGGCCCATCGCATTCATCAGGCACTTGAGGCCTGTAAAGGTGAACTTGAAGGGCAATTACTTCGTATTAATCGTCCGCACAGCTTATAAAAACAGGGTGGCTCTTTTCCTTTTTGTGTGGGTAAGGTAAGGCGTTTATATTTCTTAAAGATATATGAAAACTCAACCATAATTATCCAAAACTTGAAAATTTCAATCGTTAGTTGATAATGAATACCATTATTATGTAAAATATGATAATGTTGGTTTGAAAATATTTTGTGAGTTCAAAAAATGTATTCAGAACAAAGCGCATTGGCAAAAAAATGAAATGCTATATCATCGCAGGGCCAAATGGGGCAGGGAAGACAACATTCGCTGAGAATTTTCTTCCAGCAGAAGCAGGTTGCCTGAATTTCATAAATGCAGATCTGATTGCCAGGGGAATCGCTCCCTTTAATCCGGAGAGCGTTGCTTTGGAAGCTGGAAAATTGTTTTTGAAAAGAATGGATGCCATAGTTGCTAAAAGAGAATCCTTTGCGTTTGAGACAACATTGAGCGGGTTGAATTATATCGGACAGATCAAAAAATGGAAAAAAATAGGATATGAAGTGATTTTGTATTATCTAAGGCTTCCCAATGAAGAAATGGCTGTGCAACGTGTTCAACTAAGAGTTGCCCAAGGTGGGCACAATGTCCCGGTTGACGTCATTAAACGGCGTTATCACCGGGGCTGGAAAAATTTTTTGGATCATTATAAGGAACTGGTTGATACCTGGGTCATTTTTGATAATTCCGGAAATATTCCAAAGGTGGTAGAGGAAAAACCATGACAAAAGAATCATATTCAAAATCAGCCCTGAATGCGATGCACCGGGCATCAAAACAGGCACTTGAAAAAGCGGCAAATATGGATTTGAAAATACCGGAGTGGAAAGATGGGAAAATTATATTTGTCGATCCCAGGGAAAAATTGAAAAAAATGGGCTATCTCGGGACTCAAGGTTAATTATCCAATACTGGAGAATTCATGGGATTTGATATTTAAGGATTCCGAGACTATGCTCAAAATCAATTCAGTTTTCAGAAAATCGCCTCTTTCTGGTAATTCGATACGAACATGATGTGATATTTGCAGGCCTATATGAGGTGTTTTAGTGATTTCCAATCTCTCATAGGTTCTTTTCCATATCTCCCTTCAGGGCTTTTCAACTGGAGAAAGTTTGGGGGGCGACGGAATTTCCGGGGGCAGAACAAAGGCTGCTGTTAAAAGGTTTCAGAGAGGTCGGAGATTGGTTGAAGACGGCATTGTCGGAAAAAACACCTGGCCAAGAGTGTCTGCAAACGCTGATTTGCCCATTATCAGTTGTATTGCTGCTTCATAAACACCTTTGTAACTATTATTTAATCCCCAACTGTTTCTTGCCAGCCGGAGATTGTCTGTGAATTTTTCCCGGTCCCACTGACCCTCATAAATACTTGGCTTGATATTGACAGGGACTTTTTTTTCATTCAGCCGATCCATCCGGTCCTGAACGTGTTTCCTGCCAGGCAGAAGTTCAGCCACCTTCAACAGAATTTCATCCCGCTCCTGCCGGTCAATGTTCCGGCCTGTGCAATCGAAAATCAATTCCATCAGGGAATCAGACAGCCACCCGCACAAGGGACATCCCATGATCAGGCCGATGCTCATCAAAAAAAGGATGCTGCCGGCTGTGATTGCGGATAATTCCAGGACATGAATGAGAAACGGCCCTGCCCACAAGGATTACCCATTAAGGATTAAACGTTCAGATCTTGAATTGATCCATAATGGACTGTATCTTTTTTGACAGGGTATTTAAATCATCAGTCGATACATTTATTTTTTCGGCACTGCTGTTTGTGGTTTCTGCTGCTGAATGGACTTTCCTTGCGCTGGCCAGTACATTGTTCATTTTTTCAGCGGCTTCAGTGATTTCCCGCGCGATTTCAGAGGCGTTTTGGGATACCTGGTGAAAGGCGGTTTTTACATGATTCCCGGAGTTGGCGGCATCTTCTAAATTGGCTGCAATGGAGGATGTTTCCCGGGCTGCCTCAACCACGTTTTTCGAGATATCCTCTGCTGCACTGGCTGTGCTGGAAATGCTGCTGGAAATCTCATTGGCGCTGTTGGCGGATTCGCTGATGGTCTTGGAAAATTCATTGGTGGTTGCGGTCTGTTCCTCAACAGAGGATGCAATGGAGGAGATCAGTTCATCCACCTCATTGATCACTTTTACAATCAGGGCAATGGCCTCAATGGCCTCTTTGGTGTTGGCCTGCATCCAGCTGACCTTGGCCCTGATATCTTCAGTTGCCCCGGATGTCTGTTTGGCCAGCTCTTTTACTTCTTTGGCCACAACAGCAAAGCCCTTGCCTGCTTCACCGGCGCCGGCAGCTTCTATGGCGGCATTTAAAGCCAGAAGATTGGTCTGGGAGGCAATATTCTTGATAAGGTCAACCACAACTTCTATCTCTTCTGCGGCACTGCCCAGTTTGTTTACAATAACAGAGGTGTGATCCGCTTTTTCAGCGGCTTCGCTGGAATCATTGGCAACCCGGCCCGAGCTTTTAGACACCTCATTCAGGGAGGCATACATCTCTTCAATGGAGGTGGCATTGGAGGAAACCGATTCAGACAGCTGTCCTGCAGCTGCGGCCACTGTGTTCATGGTGGAGGACATCTCTTCCGATGAGGAGGCTATGGTGTTGATGCTGTCAGAGACGCCGTCTGTGGATGTTTTAATGGCAGTAAGTTTTTCTGAAAGGGTATTTGAATTTTCTGTGGATTCATCCACTTCCCGGCTGACGACATTAATGGATGTGGTTATATTTGCGATACTTTCCGCGGCCAGCTCTGTTGAACGCGCTGCTTCTTCTGACTGATAGTTCATAAGACTGGATTTTTCTGCCAGATCGCTGGCGATGGCAGAAAAGTTTTCAGAGGATTGTTTCAACACGCTGACTTCAGAAATAACCGATTTGATGATTTCCTGGAATTTTTTCATGAGCACATTGAACCAGTTGGCCACATCCCCGACTTCATCCTTTGACAGTACACGGAGCCGCTTTGTTAAATCGCCTTCTCCTTCGGCAATATCTTTGAGCATGTTAACGGTTTTTTCCAGAGGATAGCTGACCAGTCTGCGGATGAGAATATGCATGGTGATTGACAGGACCACAATGACACTTAATACGGAAATCAGGGACCCGGTAACAACTGTTTTTTTCATGGCGGAAATGGCAGTTTGCGCCTGATCTTCTGCTTTTTTCAGGGCATCGGTGGAGAGTTTTAAAAATGAAATCCCGCCAAGCCCTCTCTTTGGCCAGTCTGTATGGCACCTGATGCAGTCCGGTTCAATGGCATGGGGTTTATAGATAACAATGCCGTTTTTTTCCCATTGCAGAATGATGTCTTCATTCAGGGCGGATTGCATGTTTGTCAGATGATCGGAGGACAGCTCCCTGCCGAGATATGATTTATCCGTGGAATGACTGACCTTTCCGTCCCGTCCGTAAAGGGAAAATTCTAAAAGGCCTTTGATTTTTTTCTGTTCATTGATGATTTTTGTAAATTTTTCCATCTCGCCCCGTTCAATGGAATCGGCCACGGCTCTGTCAATGGAGCGGAAAATATTTCTGGCAAAGCCTTCCTCCCTGTCTTTCAAAAGGGAGATATTTTTCTGGGAGAGTTTTGAAATAAAGCTTGATATGTTCAGATATAAAGGGGTCTGTACGGCAACAATCACAAATATAATCACGCTGAGAAGGCCGATACCGAGTTTGGTGTGAAGTTTCATCCTGTCCTCTTTTATTTTAAAAATTTTTCGTTTTTTCTGAATAAGGAAAATTCTTTGTCTGCCATATAGTGTTCAGAGGCGCACCCTGTACAGGGAGCGCCGGCCTGAATGCAGGAACTGGTTCCAGAGTTCCATTGCCTGATATTACAGTCTGCATAGGTAATGGGCCCGCAGCACCCGAGCTTGAAAAGACAGCCTGGATCACCCGGCTTTTCAGCGAAATTTTCCCTTTCGTAATCGGCAAACCGGGGACATTGATCGTGGACAAGCTGTTTATAAAACATCCTGGGCCGTTGCTGGTCGTCAAGTTTTGGCATGCCAAATCCCAGCAAATGCACAAGGGTTCCCACAAGCCAGTCAGGATGGGCCGGGCAGCAGGGCAGGCGGATAAACTCTTTTTGAATATGGTTTGCCTTAAGATAATCAGGTACACTGACCGCACCGGTAGGATTTCCTTCTGCGGCAGGGATGCCGCCAAACGAAGCACAGGTGCCCAGGGTGATCAATGCCTTTGACTTTACCGCAGCCCTTGCAACAATATTTGTTACAGGTTCGTGGTTCATCATGCAGGCTTCGGGCATGCCCGCGGGAAGGCTTCCCTCCACAACCAGGTAGTAATTCCCCTTTTCTATGGTTTTTATGGTTTTGTTCATTGTATCAAGAAAGACGTCACCGGTAGCCGTGGAAAGTGTCTGATGTGAAACCAGGGAAATATATCTTAAAAGGAGCTGTGCAGGTCCCGGGTTTTCAGTGTTTAACAGTGAAACTGAGCAGCCTGAACAACTCTGACCCTGAATCCACAGAACCGGGGGATGGCCGGATGTCAGCGTCTGCACCGCCCTGGCAATATCAGGTACAGCGGTTTCCGGTTTTATATTCAATTTTTTGAGGAACTGGTCTATGTCACCTGCAAGCTGATGATTCTCCCTGGAATGCAGTGCGATGAGCAGCCTGGCAAGGGGGCCTGTTTCCATTGGATTCTCTCTGTACCGGGGGGCTTTGATCCATGAGTAGGCATTGTATTTTTTAGGATCAGGTATGGTTTCACCGTCAAAGGGAGCGGCGCCTGAAGGCGATGAAAATTTAGAAAACTTGACATCTTCTGAAATATGGGTGGTGTTCACTAGGCCATATCCTGGGCATATACAGATGCGATGCCGTGGGATACCGGGCATACACCGCAGATTCTCTGGGTGATCTGCTGGGAATCCAGAGGGTCTCTTCCCTTAAGGATGGTTTCATAGCCCCGGAACATCTCCCCTGAACTAAAGGACTTGACTATTTTTCCAGACTCAACTTCAATGCTGATGGCCAGGTGTCCTTCAATCCGGGTCACCGGATCAATACGAATACGCTTTGACATAAAATAAGGATCTCCTTTCCCATATCCATCTTTTATAAAATCATGTTCAGTTTTTTACACCTAAAAATACAGAAAATCAAATTAAAAGCAACCCTGTTTTTAAAAACCATGAACCAGGCAGATACAGGTGTTTCAGTTTTTCTGCACAACCGGTAGGGTCTGCTTTGTTTTTCTGATATGAACCACCAGTATTCCGGCTATAATAAAAAATCCCGCAGTTAAAAGATTCAGGGTTAAAGGTTCGCCCAGGATCAGGACGCCGAAAAATACCCCTGCAGCAGGCATGATAAAAACAAAGGAATGGACAGCGGTTACCCCGTATTTTTTGATCAAACTGTTCCATGCCACAAACCCAAAGGAAGCGGTCACAAAAGCCTGGTAAAAAAGGGCTTTGAAAACAGTTGGATTCAGAGAGTGGATCATGGGGGTATCCCAGAAAAAACCGCATAAAAGAAAAACAGGCACTGCAAAAATCATGGGATATAAAACGATCTGCACGGCATTGAAGTCAGAGATGATTTTTTTTACGTAAACAGCATTGCACCCCCACAGCATGACCGCACAGAATACAAGCAGGTCCCCGGTTTTTAAACCGCTGCCAGGGGTCGTGGAGTCAAGAAACAAAAACACAACCCCTGTAAACCCGAGGCTGATGCCAGCACTTTTTTTGAAAGTAATGCAGTCTCCTGGAATAAAAAAATGAGCCAGTATCAGGATAATAAAGGGAAGGAGATTTATAATGATGGTACCGTGGGATGCTGTTGTTCTGGCCATCCCCGTATAAAAAAAGGAGAGCTGAGCTGTAAATATCAGTGCCAGGACCAACAGCTGTCTGGCCTGTTTTCCTGTGATGGCCAGGGGTACACGGGTTGTTTTTGCAAACCCGGTAATGGCTGCACCAGCCAGTGCAAATCTTATCCCGGCATTGGTAAACGGGCCCATCCCGGTTAAGCTTATTTTAATGGCCACGGCATTGGCCCCGAAAAGTATTCCCAGGAAAACAGCGCTGATGGATGCAGCCAGGGTTAACTCATTGTCTCTCAGGTTGTATTCCAAAAAATATCCTTCTTCAGTTACAAGCCATCAGCTGTCAGCCATCATTATTTGATTACTGATTACTTCTACAAAAAGGGTATTGTGTCATATAACACCCTGATTATCAAGTTAAATGTGCTTTGGACAATGCTGTATAGGAAACCCTGTGGCTGATTCTGTCTTTTTCTTCCAGCATATTGAGTTTGACCATTTCAAATTCCTCAATCAGAATAAACAGGGTTTACCGTTTTTAAAAGACCGGCAAGGGCGGCAAAGTGGAAATAAATGGGACCGCAGCCCGTCATGTAGGGAAAGATCACAGAATCAAAGGTGATGGTGGCAATGATGCTCTCCTTTGTGTAAAGGGCCCATGCAAATCAGCAGGCCGGACCTGTTATCAGAGATACAGCATAATTGCTGTGGATGATGGTGGAAAAGACAGACACTCTGACCTTTTGCCCATGGTAAAGGATTGTATCATCAATGATTTCTACCCTGTGAAGGCTTTCGTTGAATCCCAGTTTTATATATTTTAAATAGGCCTCTTTTACGGTCCATTTTTTAAAAATGTCACAGGGGGTAAGAGCCATTGTGTTGATTTCTTTTTCAGTAAAAGCAAGGTTTAAAAAGGAAGTATCCGGCAGGCTGCCAATTTTCTCAATATCTATGCCGATATCCTGGTTTTTGTCTGAACAGACAGCAGCCGCGGCATAGTCATCTGAATGGGAAATGGATATTTTTATACCGGGACTATTGACCAGAAAAGGGGCGCCCTTTTCATGATGGCTGATCTGGATTTCCTGCAGGGATTTTTCCGGAGCATGCCCGGCCTGTACCATGCGTTTTACAAGTAGACGTCCGGCCATCCATTCCAGCTGTTTTTTTTTTGCTTTAAACCGGTTTACAGTATCAATTTCAGAATCTGACAAAAACAGGCGTGTAAAATCCTGTTTTTTAAAAAAAGTGTTTTTTAATGAATTCAAACTATGGTAGCTTTTCACATGCAGCACCTGGTTCAGGGCAGTGGAAATTTTGAGAATCCCTGTTTCAATGCCAGGCAGCGGGGCAGGGGTCAGCAGTGTATTGATATTTACAAAATCCTGTATCCGGGTCATAATTGAAAAGTGTATTGAATGGCAGGGTTAAAGTCAATGGGTAATAATTGGGGAAGGTATGGTGTCAGAACAGGGAGATGGTGCAAAATTCAGGCAGTTTGTTTCTTTTAGAATAGACGGGTATGTGATGGGAATAGATATTCTCAAGGTAAGAGAAGTGAATATGCTTCTTGACATAACACCGGTTCAGCATGCCCCGGAATTTGTACGCGGATTGATTAATTTAAGGGGTCAGACGGTTCTGGTGTTTGATATGGGTGTGCTTATGGGAGGCAGCCCACGGATTTTAACGGAAGACAGCCATAATATCATATTAAAGGCAGATGATGTGGGGCTTCTTGTGGATCATATAGGAGAGGTTGTAGCTGTTGAAGAAGATGAGATCGAGGCTTTGCCCGCCAATATGGACAGCCAGACGGCCAATTATGCAGACAGTGTAGTTAAACTTGAAGATGAGCTCATGACAATTGTTTCCGTTGAAAAGGTTCTGGGTCAATCCAAAAGTAAACCGGCAAAGGAGTAAATATGGCAGATACAGGGACAATCGATCTTAGCGAAGGCGTTGGCAGTGAGTTTGTTGCAGAAATCAGGGATGATCTGGAACTGCTTGAGCCGGATCTCCTTGCCATGGAGGATGAACAGTCCAATGTGGATGCTGAACTGATAAACCGGGCCTTCAGGTCAATTTACAGTATCAAGGGCGGTGCCGGTTTCTGCGGATTTAAGGATCTGGGCATTTTAAGCCATTCAATGGAAAATGTATTGATGCGCATCAGGGACGGCCGGCTGCATATTGCCTCTGAAATTGTAGATGCGCTGCTTTCCGGCCTTGATAAACTCAAGCTCATGATCGAAGCCCTGGATACCGGTGACCCTGTTTTCTTTGAGGACGAAATTAGAGCCTTTGAGAGGATTCTTGAACAAAAAGAAAATATAGACCAGCCGGATAAAGACCAGCCGGATAAAGACCAGCCGGATAAAGACCAGCCGGATAAAGACCAGCCGGATAAAGACCAGCCGGTTAAGGATCAGCCGGATAAGAATCAGCCCTGTAAGAATCAGTCGGATAAAGACCAGCCGGATAATGAACCCATGGGTAAACCCCATGGTGAACCTGGCGGGCCTTCCCATGACGTTGAAATGTCTTCTGACAAAGGTATTGCAGAAAACTGCTTGAGGGAAGAAATGTGATTGTTTTTTCCAATGCAGAGAACGAGTTTTTTGCCATTCCACTCGACAGAATGGTGCGCCTGGAAAAGATAACACCAGATGCAGTGCATAAGGTGGGCAGGCTGAAATACATGGCCTACCAGGATACCAGTATTTCTATTTTTAATCTGGAAGAGTTTATTCCTGTGAATCCCTGATCTAAAAGAGTTGTATGTGATTATCCCTAAGGGACTGAGCGTTCAGTCAGGCCTTATGGCCTCAAATATCATAGATACCATGGAGGTGTTTCAGAAAATCAAGAAAGATGCAAATACGCCGGTGGGGGTTGATGGGACCGCTTTTGTTGACAAAAAACTGGTTCAGTTCCTTGATATGGAAGAAATGAAAAAATTAATGGAAGATATGACAGTTTCATAAATAAACGGGTCTCATAAAGAGAAGATAAGATGAACATACTTATTGTTGATGATAAAGCATCCATTCGTAAAGAGATGAAAAAAAATATAAAATCAAAAGGATTTGTCGTTGTGGCCAATGAGGTAAAGGAGCTGTCCCGGCAGACGGCCAGTGCCACATCGGAAATCCGTGAAAAGCTGGAGAACGTCACCGGGGTGAGCAAGGACGCTGCAACAACAGCGGAAAGCGCAGATAGAATCAAAAAGAGTGCTGACACCCTCTCTGCACTGGCCGGTCAGCTTCAGGAACAAACCCATCCAGTTTAAAATAGAGTAGCAAGATTTTTAAAATCCGGCAACAGGCATGATAAATACAAAAGAATGGACAGCCGTGATCCGTTTCAGATTTTTTTGACGGATCTGGCGGTTATGTTCAGCCTGTTCCGGGTTATACACTAGACAATGCTTTGTAAGACACCCTGTGGCTGATTCTGTCTTCTTTTTCCAGCATGTTCAGTTTGACCATTTCAAACTCCTCAATCAGAATAAACAGGTTTCCCTTTTTGTCGCACAGCTTCAGGCTGTAGGAATTGGTTTCCTCACTTGTGCCTGTTTTCGTGGTGATGCAATAGTATTCCTGGTTTTTCTGAACTTTCCGGTAAAACTCCAGATCCTTTATTTTATATGGCAGAACAGTCCGGGAGGTGGTAAAAAATTCAAACAGCCCCCCTGTCTGAAACATGGCATCCATGATTACAGCCGGGGTTTGGAAGTTGGGCGTGGTATTTTTTTTGAAAAATTCCTTTGTGCTTGAGTCCTTGACTGTGGTCACAAGAACCTGTCCGTCAAAGGAGTTTACCTCTGTTATGGTTTCAAACAGACCCTTCATAAAGAGGCGATTGGGATGATACACAATGTCACTGTGCTCCCCGTCAAATGTCACCCCATTGAATTCAGACAGCTGGATTTTTTCAGGTTTTAAGGGATGATCTGAAAAATGCACCTTTCCCTGGTAGTGAAGGGTGGGATCTCCCATGGCAATCCCCTGGGGATTCTTAAACTGGGATGAGATGCGGCACTCAAATACCCCTTTTTCCTTTTGCGTTGCTGTTATGGTCAGCTCCTTGGGCCTTCCCTTAAGCATCTTTATGCCGTAGGGAATGGAAAAATCAGAAAGTTTAACCAGATGACCTGGAATGTCTCCAAGATCGGCTGCTGCCTCGGCCAGGGTTTCAATGCCCGTGGCTCCGAGAAAAACCGGTACATCCGCCATGGCATGATCGTTTAAAAATAGATCCCGGTCAAGGTCAAGGGTCCTTGAAAATACCGCCTCTGTCTTATTTCTTGAAATCATCTGGTCCAGAAATGGAAATTCAGGATCGTCAGGGTCTCCTAACACTTTGTCCCTGTCAAAGTCATAATCAAAACCGGAAAATACCATTTCCAGTTCTTCCCTGTCCAGCAGATCCGCCATAAAGAATTTTACCCCCTGATCCATGGGCAGGAACTGAATTCCCCTTTCCTGGAGCACCTTCATGACTGTGGGGTTGGTGGCCATGCCGGTTCCGGACCAGGCCGTCCAGGCGTATACTTTATAATTTCTATTGGGATGGCGCTGTTTTTCCCTGAAAAGCGCTTTGCTTAAAAAATCATTGGCAGCGGTGTAATCCACCTGTCCTTCATTGCCGAACCGGGCCGTTACAGAGGAAAAGGTAAAGAAGTAGCTGTAATCTCTGTTTTCCATGGCCCTTAAGAGGTTGAGCATGCCCTTGACTTTGACATCCACCACCCGTTCAAAGGCTTTAAGTTCCTTTTTAGGGATGAACTGGCTCATTTCCATGCCTGCCGCATGAAACACCCCGTCAATGCTCTGGTGTTGATCCACCACCTGTTTGACGGCCTGATAGTCGGTTACATCGGCTACATGGTAGTTCACCTCCACGCCCATGGATTTCAGATATTCAATGTTTTTGACTGATTTTCTTACCAGCATGATCCGGTCTGCCGCATTTTTGACTTCCAGGGGTCTGGCTTCGGGCTGGTCCGCTTTGACCATGGCCATGATCTCAGGCTGGCTGACATTGTTTTTCAGATATTTTTCATCCATTTTGTAAATATCATTGATGTCAAGAATGATCAGGTGAATTCTGTAATGATTCACAACCTGCTTGATGATTTCATAGGTGATGCCGCCGGCCCCCCCGGTGACCAGCATGGTGGCGCCTTCTTTTATGATACTTTTGTTTTTTTCGGCAGATCTCTGCTTCATGGATAAAACATGGCGGGTGTTGTTTCTATACCCTGCCTCTGCCCTTTTATCACCGCTTAATAATTCATTGATAAAGGTGTCTGCAATGACTGATCTGCGGCTCTCATTTCGGGGCTCTGCCGTGTCCTGGTGATTTTGATCAAAGGAGAAATCGACAATTTTCACCAGGGTATCGGTCATTTCCTTGTTTACCGTTTTTAAAAGCCCTGCAAGGGCGGCAAAATGCGGATAAATGGGACCGCAGCCCGTCATGTAGGGAAAGATCACAGAATCAAAGGTGAGGGTGGCAATGATGCTGTCCTTTGTGTCAAGTTCCTGAAACAGGCCTTTGATCAGGACAAATACAGATTTAAAGCCCATATTAAGCGCATCCTCCTCTGTTATGGACCTGGCAGTCAAATTCCCGGTGTGGGGTGACCCGGATTTTTTTTCAGGGTCTGAAGGCTGTTCGTCAAAAAAAGCATCAAGGGCGGCAAGATGAATAAATCCGTTGATGTCCGGGTGTTTTTCCTTCAGCCGGGCTGTTTCCTCTTCCATGCTGCTGATATCGGTCAGGTCCATTTGAAAATCCATGGACGGCCCCTTGCCGATAAGGATAATCCTGCCCTGTTTTTCTTTTATTTTTTCACTGATTTTTTCAGCAAACCCGTGGCTGTCAGCCGTGACAATAAAGGTTTTATTTTTGAGATCAACCCGGTCTGCTGGTTTAGTTTGATCCGGGCTCATGGCGCTGCCGGGAAGGGGTGCTGGTTTTGTCCTGATGACCAGTCGTTTTACAGGAGCAAGGGGGTCGACGGCATCCTCTCCTTTGTTTTCCCGTACTTCGGGCTCACGATGGTCTGACCCTTTTTTTTCAGTGTTTTCTGTTTCAGAAGCATCCGGTCTGCCCCCTTCAGGAGGCGTATCATCAGGAGGGGTATCATCCGTGGCTGTCATTTTTTCAATATATTGGGAAAGTTTCGCAATGGTGTTGAGATCCTTGAGCCTGAGGTCGTCAGGTACAGAGAATCCAAAAAAAGAGGCCGCCCTGGCAAAGATTTCCACCTGTTTGACCGTGTCAATGCCGAGATCGGCTTCAAGATCAAGGTCGTCTTCAAGCATGTCCATGGTATAGCCGGTCTGATCCCCGATGATTTCTTTGACTTTTTCAATGGGACCCTGACCTTTCAGACCGGGGACCTGTTTCTTCTCACCCATTGGTTTTGGTGGTTCTTCTGTTGTTTGAGTGTCTGGTGCCGTTGTTCTGCTTTCCGCCTGGGGGGGCGTATCTGAGCCACCGGCCCCTTTGTTACTTATGTATTGGGTAAGCTTGGCAATGGTGTTGAGATCTCTGAGTTTAAGGTCGTCAGGGACTGAGAATCCAAAAAAGGAGGCCGCCTTGGCAAAGATTTCCACCTGTTTGACGGTGTCAATGCCAAAATCGGCTTCAAGATCAAGGTCATCTTCAAGCATGTCCATGGTATAGTCGGTCTGTTCGGCAATGATTTCTTTGATTTTAACGCCAAAGTTGGCCTCAGGCAGCTCAGCGTCTGAAGATTCTTTTTCCCTGTTTTCCCCGGCAGCTGTGATGTCTGCTCCTGTTTTTTCAGGCAGGGAAGGGGCTTTTTCTGTGACACTGTCTTCAGCAGTCGCAGCTGGTGTGCTCTGATCAAAATCGGCTTGATTTTGAGCTGCAGGGGTCAGTGTCTCTATTTTTTCAGCGTCCTGACCGGCAATGACGCACAGGGTGTTATCAATGAGTTTAAGCTCAGGCGTTTCAGATCGGGTAATTTTCTTAAGCCATTGTTGATATTCAATGGAGCAGGTGTTTAATGCATTCAAGTCAAAATGGTTTTCCTCAATGCGTTTGACAAAGAGAAAGGCCAGATGGGAGCCGAAACCGGCTGCCAGATGCAGGCCATATTCAATATTTTCTTCTTTCTTACTGCTGAAGTTCAATTCCCTGAAATTCTCCGGGATATCCGTAAGGTTGGCTATGGGCGGGGCCTGCCGTTTCTGCAGGGCCTTGACCATGACCACATCTTCAATGGCAGCACCCAGGGTATGTCCTGTAAATCCTTTGGTGTTGGAAATAAAGATCTGTTTCAGGTAATTGTTAAAAGTGGCTTTTAATGCCGATACTTCAGCATCTGCACTGCCGCCCCTGGCCGGGGTGTAGGTTTCATGGGACATGAACAAAAGGTTGCCGACATAGTCTTTTTTGTTCAGATTATGCCGTTTTTCAACCTGTTCAATAAACCGGGTCATCTCATTTGTCATATGGGCAACATCAATTTTATAGGTGTGATATGCAGAGTTTGCCATGTGGGTGCCCAGTATCTCAGCCTGGCCGTTCATTCCCCTTGCCTTTACCGTTGATTCATTTTCTATGACAAGGCCCACGGCACCGCTGCCGACAATGGTTCCGTTTCTTGCCTTGTCAAAGGGTTTTGCCGCTTCAGATACCCTTTTCTTAACGGTGGCAGCGCCCAGGGCAAGAAAGCCTGAGCCGATCCACTGATTCTGGGCTGCAGATGTGGCATTCTCACCGCCCACCACAATGACCCGTCTGCACCGGCCCACTCTTATCCAGTCTTCGGCAACGCCGATGGCCTGGGTAGTGGAGGCACATGCGCTGGAGATAAGGGTATTGGGCCCCTTTGCGCGTATGAGCTGAGCCAGGTGGGCCGACCCCAGGGGGCAGAAATTGGCCAGTAGATTTCTGTCAAATTTGTAGACCTCAAGATCTTTACGTTTCCGGCTTTTGATTTTAAAGAACCAGTCGGTAATGGTTTCCTTTACGGTAATATCTTTGATGTTCTCCATCAGGTAGAAGTAGATATTTTCAAATTCTTCATAGGGTTTGAGGTAGAATCTGTCATAGAGATATTTTTCCATCTCATTGACAATGGTTTCGGTGCTGGGGAACAAAGATGTTATAATCACGCCGGTATCGTTCTGCATTTCCCTGGGAAGGGCAAATCCGTCGGGTATCATCTGCCTGCCTGAAGCCGATTGTTTGTACTGCATGACAAGGGGGATTCCGGCATCTTTTAAGGCTTCAATACCGGCAGCCACGGCAAGGGACATGCTGATGTCATACTGGGATTTAATGCCGTATTCTTCGGTTAAATCAAAGTATCCCAGCTGTCCTGCCAGCTGAATCACATCTTCTGTCTTTGTGATTTCAACAACTCTGGCATTCCCGTCGGGCTGTTTAAACAGGCGGGTAATGTTTTTGTCGGCAATTTTGTGCTTCTCTTCAATGGTTAAAGGCTCAATAAAATTGTTTCCCTCAAGTATCCTGTCAAAATTGTCTGGATTGAACACCTTTCTGGTTTTTCCGGGAAGCCCGACAGATACGCCGGCAATGACAATTTTTTCCGTATTGAAACTGAATTTTTCAACGGCGTCCAGGGCGGCCTGCTGTTTCTGTTTCAGATATTCTTCATAGAGAAGCTTTTCCGCCAGGTCTGCATTGTTTTGTTTAAAATTCAGAAAATCTAATCCAGGCGAGCCTTGGGTTTCAATTTTCAAAGGCTGATCTGAAAGCATTCTGGTGCGGTCCTGACCGGCTGGGCTAACATCTGCTCTTGAGCGTGTGAATATGGAGGAAAACGATTTCAGATAGCTGATGCATTCCTCAAAGGACTCAATCTCGCCTTTTTTAACATCTATGGTAACGGCGTTCTGATACTGGGCAATATTGATATTTTTCAAAAGATTGGACAAAAGACGGGACGGGCCGATTTCAATATAATGGGTTTTGCCGGACTGGTACACCTGTTCAATGGATTTGATGAACTCAACCGGTGAGGTAATCTGTTTGGCCAGCAGATCCTTAACTGCGCGTCTGTCTTCAGGATAGGGCGCGGCTGTGACATTGGAGATGATTCTTGAAAACTCAACCTCGTTAAACGTGATCTTTGCCAGGTATTCCCTGAGTTTTTCCCCGGCTTCCCTGAACAGCGGGGTATGAAAGGCACAGGAAAGATTCAGCTTTTTGTAAACCGTATTTTTAACGCTTAAAAATGAGCAGAAATCATCAATGGCTGACGCGTTTCCAGATACAGCTGTCTGGTTTTCACTGTTTTTATTGGTGATATAGATATCAGACAAGTCCGACTTTCTGATCAGGGAAGCGGTTTCCTTTTCATTTTTAAACACCACCATTATTTTGCCGGGAAATTTTTCAGCCGCCTCTTTCATAAGATCTGCCCGCTTTATGATGAGTTTCATGGCATCATCAAAATCCAGCATCCCGCTGCAGAACAGGGCGGTATATTCACCAATGCTGTGACCGATGAAAAAGTCCGGGGAAAATCCGCCGGCATTGAGTTTGTCAAACAGGGCTGCTGAAGACAGAAATACAGCCGGCTGGGTGTTTTCCGTGAGGTTGAGGCGGTCATCTGTATTGAACATGATATCCAATAATGAATATCCTCTTTTTTCAACAAAAATGGCTTCTCCCCGGTCAAG
Organism: Thermodesulfobacteriota bacterium; assembly: GCA_034660495.1. GTDB lineage: Bacteria > Desulfobacterota > Desulfobacteria > Desulfobacterales > Desulfobacteraceae > DATFJZ01. The sequence goes on from JAYEJJ010000038.1 coordinate 16,728, forward strand.
GATCTGCTTGATGTCAGGGTCATGGTGGTAAAGCACCTTCATCATGCCGGGCCGCTGGGCCCCCTGGCCGGATAACAGGGCGACCATGCGCTGTTTGTTTCCCTTAAGGTCTGCAGAATACGGGGTTCTGTCTCTGCTCTGTCTGTTTTCTTTCATCTGGGGGGTACCTGTTTCAGATATTATGGTATTTGGTTTATCTGATCCTGAATAAACGGGTTCTTTTATTTCTTTAACTGGCTCTTTTATGGTTTCCTTGTCCTGACGGGGACCGGATAAGTGGTCTTCCTGCCCTGCGTGAGCACTGGATTCTTCTATTCGCTCCTGCTTTGGTGTGACGTCAATGAGGTCCGCCGGCAGGGTTGAAACAATCATGTGGCAGTGGTTGCCCCCTATGCCGTTGACATTGCTTGCAAACCGCAGGGGTTTTTTGTTGACTGCGTTAGAGTCCGGATCAAATGCTCTGATTTCTTTTCCTGGTTTTAGAATCCGGCTTTCCTTCATGGTGGAGTATTCGTCCGAGTAGTTGAAATCCGGCAGCAGCTGTCTTTTTTTATTCATAAGAACCATTTTGGCAAGGGCGACAGCCGGGTTGGCTGCCTTGAAATAGCCGAACTGGGGTTTGACATTGCCGCAGGACAGTTCATGGTCAAAGGATTTTTCAATCACCTGTTTTTCAATCATGTCCCCGAGCATATTGGAAAAGGCAAACAGATCCAGATGGGTGATTTCATGTTTTGGGATACCGCTTCTGCAATAGCAGTCACTGATGGTGGAAACAAAGGTCTGCTCTGACGGGGCAAGAAGGTGATCCGGGGCGCTGGATTTGATTGCGGTCTGGTTGATCTCGGCGTAGATCTCCATGTTGTTTTCTCTGGCTTTCTTGTACGTGGTAATCACGTGAATGGCGGCCCCTTCACCCATGACATACCCGTCCGCCCTGGAGTCAAAGAAGTTGCACTCGCTTCGGGATAAAAGTCCCAGGCGCTTGAATGCCATTAAAACAGCAGGAAACAGGTTGGCATCCACGCCGCCGGCCAGGGCAAAGTCCAGATCTTTAAAGGCAACACTTCTGGCTGCGTTTTTTATGGCGACGACGGCTGAGGCGCAGGACGCGTCAATTACATAATTGGTCCCGTTTAGACCAAAATGGTTGGCAATTCTTCCGGATATGATATTGGAGAGGAGCCCTGGCGTGGTATCTTCATTGTTTTCCGGGATTCTCTGCCGGATCTGTTCTACCAGCTTTTCTGCAATTTCCGCGCTTTTTTCCGACGCAAGAGCGCGGCTGTTTTTTATGATGTCTGCCAGAAGTAATTTTCTGACCCGGAGGATATTTTTGTTCTGGCGCTCGCCAGAGATTGTGCCGAGGATAACCCCGATCTTGTTTCCTTTGGACAGGTGAGGGGCAAGCCCGGAAGTTGAAATGGCTTTATCTGCTGCCTCCAGTCCGTAAAGCTGGCCCTTTTCAATGGACCGCACGGTTTTAGGCGGCATTCTGTATTTGGCGTTGTTGAATTTGAAATCTTGAATTACCCCGGCCTGTACCATGGGAATGTGGTAGATGGATTTGTCTCCCATGGCAGCGTAGGATTTGTTGGAAAAAATATCTTCCGGAACAGGGGAAAGCTGCTTTTCGCCGGTGGTGAGTTTTTCCCAGAAGGCATCAATGCTGTCTGCGCCGGGAAGCATTACGCTCAGGCCTGCAATAACAATTCTGTCATCATTGAAATCATAATCGGGATCATCAAAAATCGAGCGTTTAACAGGAAAATAATTTACGGTTAGTTCTTCAACCAGAATATGGTAGTTGATGCCGCCAAATCCATAGGAACTGACAGCGGCTTTTCTGGACGAGGTGCAGGCCTTTATTTTTAGGTGATCCTTATCTGATACCTGGTCATTGGTGACGGCAGGCGGATGGCAATTTTCTGAAGCAAGAGGGGGTACACAGGATTCATCCCTGTCCCATTTTTCAGGCTGGGTGACAATGTAAAGGGGCGAGTCTTCAATATCATGGTTTTTTGACAGGGTTTCAAAATTGGCGTTGGGAGGAATGATTCCTTTTTTAACTGCCAGAATGGCCTTCATCAGACCGGCAGCACCGGCAGCTCCCAAAAGATGGCCGATCTGGGATTTTACCGAGCTGATCCCTGTTTTCCTGCTGGTGTAAAACTGCTTTAATGTTTCAAGCTCAGCCTGGTCTCCCATAATGGTGGATGTGCCGTGGGCCTCAATAAAGCGGACGTCTTCTGGTTTTACCTCTGATTTGAGTTTTTCATAGCATCTTTTAAGACAGAGCAGCTGTCCTTCGGGGTTGGGGGCGGCAATGGCCTTGCCCCGGCCGTCAGAGCTTGACCCAATGCTTTTGATGATGCCGTGGATATTGTCTTTGTCCCGGAGGGCATCCTTCATCCGTTTTAACACAAAGACACTTGCCCCTTCGCCCAGGATAAACCCGCCGGCCCGCTCATCAAAGGGAAAGGAGCCTTCAGCTGAAAGGGCGCCCATTTTGCAGAAGCCGATAAAGGTTTCCGGGGCCAGGTGGGTATTGACACCGCCCACAAGGACCTGGTCGGATTCCCCGGACAAAAGCGCATCACATCCTGCCTCCAGGGCGGCAAAAGAGGACGCACAGGCAGCGTCCACCACATAGTTTTCTCCCCGGATACCCAGATGCCGGGCGATTCTGGATGCTTCAATATTGAGAAGCATGCCGTGAACCGGGTCGTACCCCGGGTTATTGCCTTCCATTCCCTTTTGAAGATCTGCGGTGAGATTTTCTTTTTCTGAGGGGGAAAGGGCCTGAAAGCTGTCGTTTTTTTCCAGCATGGCAAGGACTTCAGGAAAATGATATTTAAACTGAAGCTCATTTCCCAGTTCATTGCCAAGGCAGGTGGCAATGACCACGGATACTTTTTCAGGGTCTCTGCAGGAAAATCTTAAATCCGCTCCCAGGCAGCCGGCATCTTCCACGGCCTGGTAGGCGGCTTCAAGAAGAATCTGCTGGCTCCTGGAAATCTTTGCTGTTTTTTCACTGGTATAGCCAAACCGTTCCTGGTCAAATTCAAAATTCTCAATCAGCCCGGCAATTTTGGTATAGGATTTGTCTTCGGCCTTTTTGTCAGGATCGTAATACAGGCGTTTGTCCATGCGGGAATCGGGCATTTCCTTGATAAAATATTTTTTGTCAAGGATGTTTTCCCATAATTGCCCGGGACTGTCTGAACCTGGCAGTATACATCCCATACCGATGACGGCAATTTCATCGTTGATCTGATTTTTATCAGAGGAAAAAATTTCAAGCATGGCCAGGTTGTTGAAGAGCAGGTCTTTGGTATTGAAGAATCGGTCGTGGATGTCTTTGATCAAAAGGGGTCCTTTAAAGAAGGCAAGGCTGTCTCCCACCAGAAAATTGCCGTGTTTCTGATGTTCTTTTCCTTCAAAATAATGATAGTTTTCCGGTCCGGGATGGTTAAAGTCCGGCAGAAACCCTTTGGCGCCAATGAGAAGGGAGCCGATATTTTTTTTTTCAAACGCCCTTTTTTTGACCTCAAGTTTTTCTTTTTTCCGGATCATCTCCTTTTCCGTCTCAATCATCATTTTTGCAAAGTCAGTGGGGGCCGTTCGTGAAGCAAGACCTACTGTGGTGCCAATGACCATGGTTTCATTTTCTCTTGAAATGATTTCCTGGTACTGCTTTGTCATGCTCTGTGTATCCACAATTTCTTTGGAAAACAGATAGGCGCTGCCCACCTGAATTCCTATTTTTGCGCCTTTGGCTGCCAGATGCGAGGCAAAGCCTGAAATAAAGCAGGATGCAAAACAGGTGGAAATCCCTCCGGCAAAGATCAGGGTAAGCGTTGACAGGTCTGTTTTGTCATGATCCTCTGAACGGGTTTCAAGCAGTTTTGAAACCGCCGCTTCCCAGAGTACAAGGCTTGTTAAGGCGCCTACGTGGCCGCCGGCTTCTGTGCCTTCAAAGATAAACCCGGTACATCCGTTTTTTTTGGCATTTTCCATCATGGAGACAGAGGGGGTGTGAAGATAGGTCCGGGTTCCGTTTTTTTCAAGATCCAGCACCTGGGAAGGGACCCCGCCAGCAAAAAGGGCAAAGGGGATCTTATATTTTTTGACCATGGCAAAGTGTTGTTCAACCGCAGGATTGAATGCTTCAATCCCGACAAGGCCTGCACCGCAGGTTTTGACTTTACTGGTTCCTTTTTTCAGCATGTCATCGGCCAGGTGTTCGGGAAGGCTGCCCACGGCAAAAAAGGGAAGGGCGCCGGCCTCAAGTACCTGGGAGGCAAATTCCGGATTGTCGCTGATATTGGCCATGGGGCCCTGAATCAGAGGAAGGGCTGTACCGTGCGCCTCTGCCAGAGGCGATCCAGGTTTTACCGGGTCAAATTCATCCACATGGTTTAAAAGTTCACCGGTATAGGTGAAAAAGGAAGCAATGATCTCTTTAAGATCGGTTGATTCCTTGACAAAATCCTTTGAAAACAGGGCATCCTGACCCAGATAAAAAAGGGACTGAACGCTTGAAACCTCCTGGTTGTCCAGGGCAGTGATGTTTTCCTTGATGTCCTGGTAGATTTCTTTTTCTGCATTTTTCTGATCTGACACCACCAGCGCTTTTTCCTTGAGGTCTTTTGCAATTTTAGTTCCCAGCTTGGCAAATACCCGGTAGAGGATGTCACTGTTGATTTTAATTTCAAGGGAGTCGCTTTCATAAATGTCTTTAAGCAGTTTTCTGAAATTATCTGCAACCGGGGATTGATCCGCCAGCCATACCTGGCTGTCCAATACCACGCCGCTGGTGCCCGCAGCAAACATGCCGGCTGCTGTATGCCGGCCTACCCCGCCGTGGATGAAAAACGGCAGGGGGCTGTTTTTCAGATACCACTGCATCAGAATAAACGAAGAGTACTTTGACACCCGTCCCCCTGCCTCGTTGCCTTTGAGAATCAGAAAATGGGGAGATATGGCTTTTATTTTGTCATTGATGTTGATATCCCGGATTTCAAGGGCGGTTTTGCTATGGGAAAGGTTTGAAAAATCACCAGGCTGATCATTTTTCCCAAATGGCGTGACAAGAAGTTCTAGGTTGACCGGAGCATTTTTTGAAATGGTTCTGATCATATCTTTGTCATGGCTGCCCAGTCGGATGCCAAACAGGATATTTTTTTTTGAAAGCCCTTCAATGGTTTCCATGATCTTGTCTTTTGACAGAAATTCCGCATTAAAAACCGGCAGGCCGCCGGCGTTAAATATCTGGGTGAAAAACTTTATACTCATGGTTTTTACAGGATTGTAAACCATTAACGGCAGTTTTGAGTTGATCAGTCTTGTCAGCATATATATCTTATACTCCATTTTTTAGGTGATTTTTATGGGCCGGACCGGATACCCCATTAAAAGTACTCTAATCAAAATCTGTGCCATGGCAGACTAAAATATATATATATTTGAAATATTGGGAGATTTCTATGAAGATCAGGAAATTTTAAAATAAGATCTGATTTTATATGTGCATTTTATGCATACCAGGTATACTTCAAATGTCAATTTGATTTTGTGTGTTGGAAGAATAATCAGGTGGGATATTGAGCCCATTGTTGAGAAAGCTGTAATTAGATTTGATATTTTTGGAAAACTGGTTTATAAAATGAATTCTATTTCATTGATATCATCCAGGCATAGGTGTTCTCCAGCACCAAATGGAACATAGGCCCGAGCGATTTGACGTGATGATTTGGTCAATCAGAAAAGATCCCGTGAGGTACAGCGCACAGCAAAAGAAATTTTCCAGTTTGTGTCAAAGGATATTGTTGATCAGCGCCGTATGGCAAATATGGCCGGCCTTGTCGTTTCCCTGTCAGTGATTGTGATCCTGTTAAGTGTTGTTGTTATACGATCCGTAACCGGTCCTTTAAACAAGACGATCACCATGCTTAAAGATATTGCAGAATGACTCAGAGCAGTGGTCAGGTCAATGCCAGTGATGAGGACTTGACACGGTTGTCTGAAAAGCTCAACGAGATGGTGGGCAGATTCAAGGTTTAAAGGGCGGTGAAAAAATCGATAAGACAGACCGGAGAGCAAATATGACATTTACCTGTCAAGAGCAGAAAACATGTGATGTACTGGTTATCGGAGGTGGCGGTGCCGGATTGAGGGCCGCCATTGCAGCGGCATCGGCCGGCGCGGATGTCCTGATGGTGTCAAAGACACGGATGGGATATGCAAGCAACACCTATCTGTCCAAGGCCATTGTGGCCTCATCGGGATGGGGGACCCCAGAGGACAGCAGTGATGTCCATAAAGAAGACACCCGGGCCGGCGGGCGGTATTTGAATGATCCGGAAATGGTGGCCCGGTTTACCGAAAAAATCCGGTCGGAAACCCGACAGCTCATGGCATGGGGTGCTGCTTTTGGATGCGATGAGGGTGGCATACCCAAAGTCCTCAAAGTACCGGGACATACCTACGCCCGCCATCTGTTTGGGAAAAACCTGAAGGGCAGCGACCTGGCGCTGCCCTTGAGACGCAAAGCCCTAGAAAAGGGGGTCCGGTTCCAGGAACGGTATTTTGTAACCTCACTGCTGCTGTCAAAAAGAGAAATCTGCGGAGCCACTGCCGTATCTCTTGACGGAGGTAAGCCATGAACGCACAACCACAAGAAAAAACATACATGACACCGGAAGCCTATCTTGCGCTTGAAAGGGCTTCCTTAGACATCAAGCATGAATACGTTGATGGTGAGATATTTGCCATGACTGGCGCAAAGAAAAATCATATCCTCATCAACGCCAACATGACCAGAGAGTTAGGTAATCGGTTTAAAACCGACAAATCCACATGCAAAGTGCTTCCCAGTGACATGCGTGTCAAAATTGAAAGTAACGGCGGATATGTTTACCCGGACATTGCCGTTGCATGCGGTGACCTTGAATTCGAAGATAACCAACTTGATACTTTAATAAATCCCATTGTCATCATAGAGATTTTTTCCGATTCGACCGAGCTGTACGACAGAACGGATAAAGTTGCCTGTTATCGAGCAATTCCAACGCTTCAGGATTATATCCTTGTATCTCAAAAACAATACCATGTCGAGCAGTTCACCCGGAAAGAGGGCCGGACATGGAAAATGGTTTACTATGATGACATCAGGCAATCCATCCAGATCGAATCCATTGGTTGTGAGGTTTCATTGTCGGAGATCTATTGGGATATTAAGTTTGAGGACGGTACCGAGTCCAGCCGGTAGGTAACGCTTAAAGGGAGGAAATGGCGATGTCGACAGCAGAAAGACTTCGGCAGGAAGGACATAAGGAACCACAACCATTACGTACAGTTCTCTCAATCAGGTCAAAACCTATAACTTGATCATCAAGTTTTTACTATAGCGCCGCCCCCAACGATTGCTCTGTCAGTAACGAGAACGATGGAGGACTTTTTGCCCTGCCAGGCTTAAAATCAAGATCTGCGGTCTGCGGTCCTCAAGCAGCTTGTTTTTTTAATGCCTGGCAGAGCAAAAAGCCAGGATAATAAAAGGCATCTGCTCAAGGGGTTTGCACCTGGTATATTTATTGACCGCCATTCCCGCAAAAAGGGCGGCACCCGGACATGGCACGATATGTTTTTTGTGATATGCATCCCCGATAATGTTGAAGAATTCCAGACAGGCCGAGCACATCTTCTTGGTTTTTCCTATGGAGTAGGGAATGGTTTTGTTCTTTTCTTTGACAAAATATTGTGGTGATATGAAATTGGCATGGTTGGCGCAATGATCCACAAGCAGATCGGCGTAGGTGATGCCGCGTATTCCCATGATCTTCAGCCAGCGTGCCTGCTGATCTTTGTCCATGGCACTTATATCGATAAATTCCTGGGGGCATTGGGATTGAAATGCCGGGCTTTCGGCAAGCTTTTGGATGGCCGTTCTGTCTCTGCCCGGCAGGGAAGGGGGTTTAAATCCAGTTTTCTGGATAATTGTTTCAGGCGTAAGATTAAATCCAAAGTCTGCCAGGGGATGGTCAGCAATCAAAAGGAACTGACCTGCAAATTTTGATTCCCTGTACCAGAAAAGCTGGCGCCGGCACAGCTCAAACCGGGTCCATGCCTCGGGGGGCACATATCCGAATGAAATTTTTGGGGAGAGAGGGATGCAGACGGTTTTTGAAGCTTCTTTTAAGGTGATCTGCCTGTCTTCAAGTGATTGTTTGACCTGATGAAATGTGTTTTCCTGCATCCAGTACGTATATTTGGTGTACATCTGTATGCTCCCTTTGCTTTTTCATACCTGAACAGCCTGATGATCAGTTGTTGACAGTGGTTTTCATTTACGGGCCTGTGTTAGACGGCCTCTTTTTCTTTTTTGTCACTGACATCTTCTTTTTTGTCACTGACATCAGGGGCGCTCTCTTTTTTCTTTTTTTCAGCTTGTTTTTTCTTTTTATCTGTTTCTTTCTTTTTCTTTTTTTCTTCAGCTTCCTTTGCCGCCTTTTCAAAAACGTCATAGCCCAGCAGAGATTCGGCAATATAGGCAGACATGTCCTTCATGACAATATGGGAATCAAGCGAATTGATACCGATCTGGAGTGTTAACGCCGGCGTGGACGGCCACCACTTACGCCGGGGACGAAACGTCCCCACTTTGAGCAACTCTTTGTTTTTATAGTATTATTTGAGAAATATTTGTTTCAGTTTTTTTACCTGTTGGAGCCATCTTTTGTTAATTTGCAACAAAATCTTTAAATTCTGCAAAAAAATTTACCCCAGCGCCCTGGCAGTATTATGGGTTGCACTGAGAGGGCATAA
>JAYEJJ010000039.1:0-6268 GCA_034660495.1 Thermodesulfobacteriota bacterium
GTACCTTGGGATGACTATATATTCCAATGTAACGTAGCCACCAATTTTTCTGTGGCTTAGGCTAATCAACCGGGCTTACAAGTTGCCTTGCAAGCCCCTGAGTCTTTAGCTCAGGGGTTGTTGACTATACCTGTGAAGGGGTCAGTTATCCAGAAACCAGATACAAAAACTGAAAAAGGGAACTGCAATGGAAAACGCCCCCCTTGCCTTTGCCCTGGAAGACAATCCCCATGAAACAGCAAAAAAAATAAATTTTTCCTGGAAAATTTTAATTGTTGATGATGAAGCCTCTGTTCATGATATTATAAAAATTGTCCTTAACGATTTTGTATACAGAACCCGGCCTGTAGCATTCATCAATGCCTTTTCAGGAGAAGAGGCAAAAGCCCTTTTCAGAAAACACCCCGATACAGCACTGATGCTTGTGGATGTGGTCATGGAAACCGAATCCCTTCGCACCTACAGAATGTCAGCAGCCCTTACCAATGAACTTCAAAAACGGAAAAACGCTGAAAAAAAACTTCAGCAGCTGAACCAGGCCATTAAATTCACAGAAAAAGGATATGTAAAAATTTCAGTGGTTCCCCTGAGAATTGACAATAAATCAGCAGACCTGAAATTTGAGATTAAAGACACCGGTATAGGAATTTCCCATGCCTTTCAGAAAAAATTGTTTACCAAATTTTCCCGGGAAGACACCTCCATTACCCGTAAATTTGACGGAACCGGTCTGGGGCTGGCCATATCAAAAAATCTTGCTGAACTGATGAACGGCAGAATTGAAGTCTCCAGCACCCCTCAAAAAGGCACGGTATTTACCGTTTTTCTAAAACTTGATATCTATGACGGGGAGGCATGCCCCTCCCTGCCTGACTCCTATAAGACAGCACCTCCCCTGCAGAACACTGGTTTGCCCGCCACTGACAAAAAAATCAGAATACTTGTGGCCGAAGATAACCCGGTCAACCAGAGAGTAACCCTGATCATGCTTAAAAAAACGGGGAATCTCTGCAGATATTGCTGAAAACGGCCATAAGGTATTAAGGGCCTTACGAACAAAACAATACCATCTCATTCTCATGGACATTCAAATGCCAAAGCTGGACGGCCTTGAAACCTGCAGAATACTGCGCAGTACGGACTCAGATGACTACAGCAGAAACATCCCGGTTGTGGCCATGACCGCCCATGTCATGAAGGAAGAACGTGACAAATGCCTTGACGCTGGAATGAACGCTGTCATTTCCAAACCAGTTGACCCTGAAACCCTCTTTGATACAATACAGAAATTTTTGCCCTGACCCCTGATCTCTGACCTCGACCCCTGATTTCTGACCTCCTGATGTTCACTGCAAAATATATTCACTGCAAAACCGGTTACCCTCTGCCGGTGAATTCCAGGATGTATTTTTTAACGGTCCGCCGGTCAAGATGGGTACAGCGGGCCACTTCCTCGTAGGTGCCGTGTTTTTCGTACAAAAGGGTGCAGTATCCGGCAAGCAGTTTCACTGCGTCAAGAGTTCCCTTTTCCAGCCCCAAAACCAGCTGTTCCTTCAGACCACGGGTTTCAGCCCTTTCAACGCCTTCATAAGTTTTTCTTAACAACACCCGCCTGACGCACTGCTCCAGTTCTCTGACATTGCCCGGCCAGTGATAATCAGGTCCCAGCTGCTGATTAATGACCCGTTTGACCTGCTGGAGAAACTCCCTGGAAGACGTACCGGTCATGCGCTGCACTGTAAACACCAGCAAATCATCAAGCTCTCCTTTGTCCTCCTGTATCCGCTGTCTCAGGGGTGGAACCGCAATGATATCCGAGCACAGGCGGTAATAAAAATCTGTTCTGAACACGTTGCCCTGCATGATTTTTTCTTCCGAGCGGTTGGTGGCTGCAATGACCCTGCCCTGAAACCTTGAGTTGTCATGGCTTCCCACCGGGGTAAACACCCTTTCCTGAAGCACCTGAAGCAGCTTGATCTGTACCGGGGTGGATACTTCCCCGATTTCATCCAGAAGAATCGCGCCATAGGGACTGCACCGGTCAAACACCCCCTGGTAATCCTCCACTGCCCCTGTAAAGGCGCCTTTTTTATGACCGAACAATTCGGATTCAAGCAGGGTTTCCGGAAACTGGGACAGATTCAGCGCACTGAACGTACGGGTAAAACTGGCCTTAAACCGCCTCTTTTTCCTGTCAAACGGAATAAACCCGCTCCGTCCGATGGCCATGGCTGCAGTGCCTTTTCCAGTTCCTGTCTCCCCGAGAATCAAAGTGGAAAAATCCTCCATTCTGTTCCATAAATACCGGTCGTAAAGGTCAATATTATGGGTAAACACATTGTTCCACAATTTTTTTTTCAATTTTTTCATGCAGGGACTTCGTCCCACCAGGGAATGGGATATAAAGTAAAACGCCCGGCGCAGCTGATAGGAAAGGGCAAAATAGTGGACCAGTTTTTCTTCAGGAAACCCTCTTTTGTAAAGCATATTCATGGCTTCTTCGGCAAAGGGAACCAGAACAGGGTCATCCCCGGCCCTGATCTGCTCGTCAATCAATTCATCAAAGGCCTCTCTGAACTTGTGAAACACATCAAAGAGAAACACCACCCGGATGATGGTTTTATCCTGGCCCTTAAACGCATCAATGGTGCCGCACCCCTGCTTTTCAAGATTTTTTATCCGTGTATCGATTTCTTCAATGCATTTGTCTGCACTTTCTCTTCTCGGGACCCAAGGAAACAGACCTGCAATTTTAACATCCAGCTCTTCCCTGAGATCCCCAAACGGATTGGCAAAGGCGGCCTGGTAGACGGTTTTAAAAAACGCCCGTTCCTCTGAATTTAATTTCTTTTTTTTCATATCTCCTGAGATTTTCCCACTTAAAGCTTGATCCTCTTAAAGCCTGGTCATCCTGTAACTCGATCATCAAGTTCTTTGAATACCGCTGGGGGCTCTTAATCGGCCTTTACATAAAAACTTGATAACCGAGTGTAAACACCTGCCCGGCTTTAATTTTTCACCGAAACTGGGTAACCCTGATTATGCCCATATATAAAAAAATTGTAAACGTCTGATATTAAAAATTTGATCTTAGGGATCTTCCAAAAAATAATCCACATACGTAGATTATTTTCTTCCAGTTCCCTTAATCCATGGTCTGTAACAGCCTGAAAAGTGTTTTTTTCGCAAGGATATCCCCAGAAATCATACCCGAAACCGGAGATGCCGGCACAAGGCAGAAGGCAGACTCCCTTAACAGATTGTCACAGGCATTGGAAAACACCACATCCGCCAGATCAGGATTATTCCCATGGATAATGCGATCATGGTAAAAACGTTTTGCCATTGTTTTAGATTCCCTCCACATTTGAAACAATGGCTTTACCGGCAGTCCTCTGCTGCCCAGAAGGTAACCGGTTTCATCGCTGATGCCTTTTATAATCGGACGGTGCTCAGGGGGCAGTTCATCAAACAGCCTTGCCGCATGGGCGCCCACAGCCCCAAACCCCTGAATTAAAATATCAAGGTCATTGAATTTGGGAATTTTCATTTCTCTGAACTGTGACAATTGTTTCAGTTCAGGCAAATGGGTGACAAGGGCTCTGACGGCCAGGACAATGCCATGGGCCGCACCCCCCAGTTCATCAATTCGATTGCCCCCCATGTCAGCCGGCTTGGACACCACATTGTTCAACCCGTTCTCAATGGCAAAGGTTTTCATGTCAGCATCATTGGTTCCCACATCAGGGCCCGGGATATACAATTTTCTGTACCGCTTTAAAAGCCGGCCAAATCCCTTGATCACCTTTTCCCTTTGGCCGCTGGAAATGTCTTCCGGCTCAACTATACCGGATTTACCCCCGCCAAAGGGCAGATCTGCAGCGGCATTTTTAAGGGTCATTCCCCTGGCAAGATTATGAATAATATCCGGAGCAGTGAATTCCACCATCCGTGTTCCCCCCATGGACGGCGCACCCATGGCAAGGTTGTCCACCACAAGAAACCCGCCGATCTCAATGGGACTGTCATGGTCCCACATACAGGAAACCAGCCGGGGGCCAAGCCGGTCTACCTTAATACCCAGTCTGAGCAGGCTGTCCAAATCAAGGGGCCCGAATTCAAGAAACCGGAAAGACCCCTCAGTGATCACTCGATTTTTTAAAACACTTTTTGAAAAATTATCCTGGAGAAAGGTTTTCATTTTTTCTGGAATCGTTGTATCTCCTTTTTTTATATATAGATAATTATGCCCCTGAATAAAAAAAATGTAAACTTGTAATGTTAAAAAGCTTGCTATAAAATAGGCAAATGATAATCTTGCAGGCCTTTATGAAAAAATGTCATTGTTTACTGGAAACCGAGTACTGACGGCTGAATACTGACGGCTGACGGCTTTCAATAATTTACATACCAAACCAGGATACAGATAATGAAAATTGGCATCACAGGACTTCCCCAGACAGGCAAAAAAACTTTGTTTCAAATTCTGACCCAGAAGGAAATGACCCTCCAGGCCGGTACAGCTAAGCCGGTTCCCGGCACCGCAGATATACTGGACAACCGGTTTGATCACCTGGTCCGCCTGTACGCTCCCAGGAAAAATGTAAGGGCACGCATAGACCTTGTTTTACTGCCGAAAATTGCTCAGAAAACCATTGCCAAAGGCGATGTGTTCAAAGACATTGCCGATATGGACGCTTTATGCCATGTTGTCAGGGCTTTTGAAGATGACGCAGTGTATCATCCAAAGGGATCTGTCGACCCGTTACGGGATGCTGAAATGATCAATTCAGAACTGATTATCCACGATCAGATATTTGTGGAAAAAAGGATTGAGCGGCTTAAGGACACCCTGAAAAAAATCAAGGACAAGGACCAGCAAAAAGAGCTGGCACTCATGGAAAAAATGCAGGCCCACCTTGAAACGGAAAGCCCTTTACGGCTTATGGAATTAAGTTGTGATGAAGAGCTGATGATAAGAAGCTATCCTTTTATCACAGGAAAGGAGATGATTTTAGCCCTTAATGTTGCTGAAGACGACCTTGACAATACCCCCCTTCTGGATCAGTTCCGTGGGATGTGTCAGTCCCTGCAGATGGAAGCCATGCTGGTTTCTGCCAAACTTGAATCCGAAATTGCCCTGCTGGATTCAGACGATGAAAAGGCTGAATTTCTTGAAGATCTCGGCATAACGGAAACTGCCCTGGGGTCTTTGACCCGGCTCTGTCTAAAGGCCCTTGGACGGATCTCCTTTTTCACCGTGGGAGAAGATGAGGTCAGACAATGGCTTGTCAGAGAGAATTCCACAGCCCCTGAAGCCGCCGGTGTCATCCATTCTGATCTGCAAAAGGGCTTTATCAGAGCTGAAGTCATGAAATACGAAGAACTCATGGAACTAGGCTCGGAAGCGGCACTAAAAAAGAACGGCAAAATGTATCTTATGGGAAAAGACTATATTGTGCAGGACGGGGATATTTTAAACATACGCTTTAATGTGTAACTCGATCATCACGTTTTTTGAATACCGCTGGGGGGCGGTGCTATTCAAAAAACTTGATAATCGAGTGTAAGGCATCAGGGGAAATAAAATGAAAAAAACCGGGCGCTTTTTTTTTTTGTGGACACTGGGATTATGTTTATCTTTGTCTTTCATGGCAGATGCAGCCGATCTTAACAAAACTTCTGGTCAGTCCCCCCTTAAAAAGGCTTCAATTCAAGACAAAACGCCTTTGCGAGCCACCTACCCCGCTGTAACATACTTTGACTACGGCGATCCCATCAATGAAGAACAGCTTCACCTGGAACTGATTAACCGCGCCCGCAAAAATCCCCCTGGGGAAGCGGCCCGGCTTGGCATTGATCTGTTTGAAGGCATTTCTGCCGGTGAGATCTCAAGTGATCCTGTCCAGCCCCTTACCTTTAATGCCATGCTCCTTGATGCGGCCAGGGCCCACTCCCAGGATATGCTCCGGGAAAATTATTTCAGCCACTCTTCCCTGACCGGCGAATCCCCCTTTGACAGGATGAAAACCGCGGGATATGACTATTCCACAGCAGGCGAAAATATTGCCTGGACAGGATCCACCAGCCCTGTCATGGACATGGCACAGGCCTCGATGCAGCTTCACAGCAACCTTTTTAGGCTCTTCGCGGATTAGTGTGAAAAAAAATTATTCAGTTCATTTTTTGCGGGACATTCTTTGTAAAATAATATAATAAAGATGCCGGAAAAACTATTAATTTATAGGAGGATTTCTCATGAAGCTGT
>JAYEJJ010000040.1:0-6150 GCA_034660495.1 Thermodesulfobacteriota bacterium
AGTACCTTGGGATGACTATATATTCCAATGTAACGTAGCCACCAATTTTTCTGTAGCTTAGGCTAATCAACCGGGCTTACAAGTTGCCTTGCAAGCCCCTGAGTCTTTAGCTCAGGGGTTGTTGACCATTTGTCATAATCAATACTTTTTTTTAAATCATAAGCGGTTAAACAAAAACATGAACACCCAAAGGGCATGGATGACAAACCATATATTTCAACAGCTGCACACAGCTGATTCTTCTGCTGCCTTGATCACATAAAAAATAAATATAACACCTCGAAATTCAATTTTCAAGTGCAAGTGCAAAAATGCAGCAATTCTAATTTTAAAGCCGTACGGGGTTGAAACAAAAAAATGTCAATTTTCACCAGCATGATTTCAGCGAGTTGCAAAACAGACGATCTGGGTGAAAGCCATAATATTGATGATGTTTTTCTTGACAATCTGACCATTGTAAAATAGATATATTAAATGCAGAATATATTTTTGATCCTTAAAAAAATCTACGCCTTTTTACACAAAGAAAAAATAGATAAGATTCTGTTTTTTATCATCATTGTTCTGCTGGCAGGCAGTCTGCTCCTCAATTTTTTTGAAAAAAATATTAATTTTTATGATGCTGCCTGGTGGTCGATTGTGACCATGGCCACCGTGGGTTATGGCGACATTTCTCCGGAAAGTGCCGGCGGGCGTGCTGTTGCGGTATTTGTGATGTTTTCAGGCATAGGTGTCCTGGGCATTTTAACCGCCTCAGTTGCATCAATATTTATAGAAAACAAATTTATGGAAAAAAAGGGAATGAAAAAAACAGATCTGTTAAATCATTTTATCATCTGCGGATGGAATTTCAGGGGCAGAACCATTATTTCTGAAATGAGGGAAGATCCGGAATCAAAGAATATTCCTATAGTAATCATCGCTGATAAAGATGAAAAGCCTGATGAAAGAGACTCTGTTTTTTTCATACACGGTGATATTGATACGGATTCCCTTGAAAAAGCCAATGCTGAAAAAGCAAGAGCAGCCATTGTTCTTTCAGACGAAGGCCTTGGCTCCTATGAAAGAGACGCAAAAACCATTCTCAATACCATGACCATTAAAACAGTGGCACCAGATCTTTATACCTGCGTGGAATTGATGGATGCAAAAAACATGGCCCACTGCCAAATGGCAAAGGCCGATGAAATAATTGTGGTAGGCGAACTTTCCACCAACCTCCTGGTACAGGCCGCTTTAGACCATGGTATTACCCGCCTTGTCAGTGAACTTGTAAGCAATCAATACGGTCAGGAGCTTTACAAAATAGAAATACCGTCTTATCTTGTTGGAAATACTTTTTTCCAGGCCATGTGCCAGCTTAAAAAAGAAAAAAATATTATCTGTATCGGCATTGAAGACAAAGCAGGGTCCAGTCTGATGGCAAACCCTGAAAACAGTTATATTCTCAAAAAAGAAGATCAAATTATTGCCATTGCATTGAACCGGCCTGAACTTTAATCATCAGCCTGCCGGGTCAATTAATTGACCTTGGCAGAAAAACTTTTAATCAAAACATCCGGGAGAATAACCCTATGAAGGAAAAATTCAACCTTGTAAAAGAATTTCTGTACGATATGGATATTTCAATCATCAAGGAAGACGAGGCGGAAGAGCTTGTCATTGTTGATGATGAGGAAAACGGGATAAAAAACCTGGTAATCGACTGTGAGGCCCCCATTGTGGTCATAGAACAGATCATAATGCGGGTACCGGCTGAAACCCAAAAATTATACAAACGCCTGCTGCAGCTGAACAGAGAACTGGTCCATGGGGCCTTTACCCTTGATGAAGATGAACAATTCATTCTTTTCCGGGATACGCTGCAGTTGGAAAACCTTGACAGAAATGAACTTGAAGGGTCCATCCACGCCTTAAGCCTTGCCCTTTCTGAACATGGGCCTGAACTTCTGGAATATGCCTAAATTTAAGGAGAAATAACAGCTATGTCATTTTTTAAACGTTTATTTAAAGTAGGTGAGTCCCAGGCGCATTCAATTGTTGATAAAATGGAAGACCCCGTTAAAATGACTGAACAGGGGATAAGAGATCTGAAAAAGGATCTATCCGCTGCCATGTCAAGCCTTGCCCAGGTCAAAGGGATTGCCATCAGAACAAGAAAAGATGCAGACAGAAACAAAAACCTGGCTGCTGAATATGAACGTAAGGCCATGATGCTTCTGCAGAAAATACAGAAAAATGAAATAGATCCGGCAGAAGGAGAAAGGCTTGCCACAGAAGCATTAAACAGAAAAGAAGAAAACGAAAAAGATGCACAGCGCCTTGCTGCAGAAGCCTTAAGCCACGAGAAAAGGGGGAATGATCTGCAGTCCAAAGTCAACAAACTTAAATCAACCATCACCACCTATGAAAATGACCTTATTACGTTAAAGGCCAGGGCCAGAACTGCAGCCTCCACCAAAAAAATCAATGCCCAGCTGGCAAATGTTGACTCTTCTTCCACCATTGGCATGCTTGAAAAAATGAAGGCAAGGGTTGAAGAGGACGAATCCCTGGCCGAGGCCTATGGAGAGGTTGCATCCCTTGACACGTCAGTGGACAGTGAAATAAATGCAGCCCTGGCCGATACAGGCACTAAAAATGAGTCAGACCGTCTTCTGGAACTTAAAAAAAGGATGGGGCTGTCCTGACCCCTGAAAAAGATATGGGATTTAAAGATTTTTTCACCAACCGGTTTAAAAAAACAGTAAGCTCTCCTGATCCGATTTCACAGCTGTCCCTGGCCGACATGAAAAAGGGATATTTTGTGGATTATGACATGAAGACCTGGGAGGTTGTCTCTGAAAACAGATATGATTTCGGCTCGGAAGATATTGTCTATGAGTGGCAGCTGGCCGCCCATGATGAAACCGTTTTTCTGGAACGGGAGGTGGATGACGAAGATTACTGGACACTCAATACCAAACTGCCCTTTTTAAAACTGGACGCTGAAACCAGAACTGCGCTGACAAAGTCGGAAACCCCGCCTGAAACCATGCAATTCCAGGGGAAAACCTACTTTCTGGAGGAAACAGGCGGTGCCCTTTTTTACAAAGACAGCAGCACCCAGGGCAAAGAGGTCTTTAAATGGGATTACTGCACCGAGGATCAAAGCCAGTGGCTGACTGTGGAACAATGGGGGGAACACGAATATGAACTCTCAAAGGGGATAAAAGTAGAAGAATATCAATTCTCTAATATTCTGCCCAACGTCTGATTATCTATACTGCCCAACATCTGATTATCCTTCTGATTATCCTTCCTGTCGTCTGATATTTCAGCATATACAAAAAAACCGGAGCAGGTCATGGACCGGGTTTTTATGGTTTTTTTAATTTGACAGACTTCTTCAAATTTGCTTGAAGTATATTAAAATTTTTTGGGCAGTCAGGGCATATATAACCCACTGGAATTTCACTACCTATATAATATTCACATAATCGCTGTCAATAATTTCAGGAAGTTATAAGCAACAAAAATAAGCAAATGTCCAATTTTCCTTAAATTTTGTATAATAAATCATTTTAGGCAGTTATGTTACGGTGCTTCTTTATTTGAAGAAGTCTGTTTGAAAACATTTAATTTGGAAATAACTGAGTAAATGTATTTTTCACTGTCACAAAAGTGACAGTAATTTTTTTAAAAAGCTGCTGAAAGCTGGTCGGGATGGAGTGATTCGAACACTCGACCCCAGCGTCCCGAACGCTGTGCTCTACCAGACTGAGCCACATCCCGACTTAGAAAGTACATTCTTTAAAGCTTTTTTAATTCATTGTCAACAAAAAAGTTTATCCCTTAAAATAGTGGCTTCCCTTCCAGGGCCGACAGAAACAATCTTTATATTCACTCCTGTCATTTCTTCAATTTTTTCAAGGTAATTTTTTGTGTTTGCTGGCAGGTCCTCATAGGCTCTTATCCCAGACGTGTCATCCTTCCATCCGGGAACCGTATCATACACAGGTGTGCAGTTTTCAAGGAAATGTATGCCAGGGGGAAAATCCCTTACCACATCTTTGTCGTATTGATAGCCTGTGCAGATTTTAAGCTCATCCAGACCGTCCAGGATATCCAGTTTTGTAATCACAAGACCTGTAAGCCCGTTCAGCCGAACGGCATTTTTCAGCATCACCATGTCCAGCCAGCCGCATCTTCTTTTTCTGCCGGTGGTGGCTCCAAATTCAGCCCCTTTTTTCTGAAGTCTGTCTCCGGTTTCATCAAAAAGTTCAGTGGGGAACGGTCCTTCGCCCACCCTTGTTGTATAGGCCTTTACAATACCAATAATCTCATCCAGTGTGCCCGGGCCGACACCGGAGCCGCAGGCCGCATTTCCAGCCACTGTATTGGAAGAGGTGACATAGGGATAGGTGCCGTGTTCAACATCCAGGTGCGTGCCCTGGGCCCCTTCAAAAAGAATTTTTCTGCCCTGATCCATTCCCTTTTTCAAGATTACAGACACATCGTCAATATAGGGAATCAGGCGGATGGAAAGGCCAAGGTACAGATCAATCATTTCTTTGGCATCAAGGGTTTCCGCATTAAGATAATTTTTAAGATAAAAATTCTTTTCTTCCATGACAGCAGTTACTTTTTCAGCAAAAAAATCAGGCTCAAGAAGATCTGCAAACCTTAATCCCCTTCTTGTTGCCCTGTCTTCATAACAGGGACCGATCCCCCGGCCTGTAGTACCAATCTTTTTATCTTTTTTCTTTTCTTCCCTGGCCTTGTCAATCTCTTTATGAAAGGGCATGATCATATGAGCCCTGCTGCTCACCCTTACCATATCAGGAGATGCATCAATCCCGTTTTCCAGAAGATAGTCAATTTCCTCGATCAGCACCAGCGGATCCACAACAACCCCGTTGCCGATAAAGCACTTTTTTTTCTGAATAATGCCGGAAGGCACCAGGTGGCTTATAATCTGTTTTCCATTAACCACCATGGTGTGTCCGGCATTATTGCCGCCCTGAAATCTGACCACATAATCTGCTTCACCACTTAAAAGATCGACAATTTTTCCTTTGCCCTCATCACCCCACTGGGTGCCGACAACAACTGTATTTGACACTATTTACTCCTTTTATTTCTGAAAAAAGTTCTGATAATTTCCCCGGCTTCATCACTGTACACCCCTGATACCACAACAGGATGATGGTTCAGCCTTTTATCAGAAGAAAAATCATACAATGACCCTGCCCCTCCCCATTTGGGATCTTTGGCGCCATAAACCAGCCGGGACACCCTTGCATGAATGATGGCACCCATGCACATGATACACGGCTCAACAGTGACATAGAGGATTGTGCCTGGAAGTCTGTAATTCCCTGTTGTCTCTGTCCCCATGCGCAGCGCCATGATTTCTGCATGGGCTGTTGGATCATTTCGGGCAACCGGTTGATTGTATCCATAACCAATGATTTTTTTTCCCTTGTTCACAAGGACAGCGCCAACAGGAACTTCATCACATTTCAACGCTTTTGATGCCTCTGCAAGGGCAAGCTTCATGTAGAATTCATCATCCATTTGCGTATTTATATTCATATTTTTCCAATAAGGTCAATTGTAAAATTCCCTGATAAATATTTTTTATTGACACAAATACAAAATTAATATAGATATAAAGGGTTTTAAAGGGTTTTGGGCGCCCGTGGCTCAGCTGGATAGAGTATCTGACTACGAATCAGGGGGTCGCAGGTTCGAATCCTGCCGGGCGCGCCATTAATGACCAGACTTTCAGCGTTTTTGTTGAAAGTCTTTCTTTTAGGTGTGAACTCAGTGCAGGGTTGCTCTGGATTTTAACCTTTCTGGTTTTGCAGAAATCACATACGCTTTCTTTAACTGTGGCTGTTTCAATCCCTCCACCGGCACCTGCCGGCTCCTGCAGGTTTCAAATTTTAATGCCCTTATCTTAACCAGCTGAAATCTTAAACAGCTTAATTTTGCGCACGTTTCAAAGTGAACGACTGCAAATCGAATAACACATCTGACGTCAACAACCCCTGAGCTAAAGACTCAGGGGCTTGCAAGGCAACTTGTAAGCCCGGTTGATTAGCCTAAGCTACAGAAAAATTGGTGGCTACGTTACATTGGAATATATAGTCATCCCAAGGTACT
>JAYEJJ010000041.1:0-25058 GCA_034660495.1 Thermodesulfobacteriota bacterium
AGAATTTTTTTTATTTCAGAAGCATTCATGATTTGCTATATATCACCCATGTACTGTTTTGTCTATTAAAAAAAAATTTATCCCGTACACATATTGGCTACCCCGGAATTTGAATAGGATACTTTTAGTCGGTAATAAAAGATATGCAATTCATGAGAAAATGCCTTATTGTGCACAAGAGCATGCACCGGGAATATGGCATGGATATCCTGTTGAATGGTATGAGGTTCCCCCGTTCATCCGGCATAGGTGGCTTGAGCAAAAAGAGATAAGCCGTCGTGATTTAAAGCGAAGGAAATAACCACATTACTATGGATAAACAGTTTGTCATAAAAAAAGGGGAACTATCGACATTTGCGATAGAGTTCTCTTTTCAACCGGATCCGGATCATGGAAAAGGGGCAACAATAGAAGAGTCACTGTCCTGGGGGGGGATGAGAATATGGGTGCATGGTAAAAATCTGTGTGAACATTTTGAAGGCTCGACTGTAGAAGATTCCGTTCAGTGGTATTTACTCTCCCTGATGGAGTGGATCGTCGAAAACTGGAATCCTCTGTTTCATGAAGGAAAATACCCCGGCAATCTATATGAGGCGAAGGATGAGGGGGCTTGGCATGTTTGTAATGGCATGATCTCTCTTTACGCTGAATCTTATAATCCCCGACATTGGGGAAGTGAAGAAAGCGCCTGGTATGAGTGGCGGCAACGTCATGCCTTATATTCTTGTAGAAATGGGGGACTGTTGCCGGATCTGTTTATCAGGCGAGATAGAGATCAAATTGAATTGTCCTGGGGAGAGCCGTTCGGTCATAGTGTACCGGATTTGTATCGATTTAGAGTCGCACCGGCAACCATTTGTTTGAACCCTGAACATGTGGCGAATCCTTTATATGAGGCGGTATCGGAAGCGATTCAATATTTATTTTCAAAATGCCCTGACTCCGAAAGGTTGAAAACGCTCCATCATGATGTACAGCAGATTCCTTTGTCTTCTACGGATCAGCAGCTTGCATGGATGGCGGGCTTACAAAACGGGGAGCTTCGTCAGTCACAATGGCAATCCTGCAAGGCGTATATTCTTTCTCTCAGTCAAAAAGCACGGAATCTGGTAACACCGGAAAGTCATGACACCGGTCTTTTTTTAAAAGGCTCATGTCATGCCGCTCTGATGTTTGGAACGGTTTCTCCCACAACAACACAAGAAGATGTTTTGCTTTTATCTGAAAAAATGGTCGAGTTTTCACAACATTTTTTTGATGGGGAGTACCTGATTGAAAAAAGAGGTGATCTGCTGGAGATCGATCCGGATGAACCGCCATGGATACAGGGATATGAGCTGGCCGAGCAATTTTTTTCATATTCGGATCTAAGGGAAGCCCTTAGCAAATCGGTATATGTTGATATCGAAAAAATCATCGAAGATTTGAATATTCGAATTGACACCATACAACTCAGTGATGACGGCATTCGAGCGGTTGCATTGGCTGGAAAGGGAGTGATATCCTCTATTTTGCTAAATTTGACGAATGAAAGTAATAATTGGAATAGTGGAAAAAGATTTACATTGGCCCATGAACTATGTCATTTGTTAATTGATCGCTCTTATGGACAAAAAGTCGCTATTGCTTCCGGCCCTTGGGCTCCGCACAGCATCGAAAAACGGGCCAATGCGTTTGCCGCAATGCTTCTTATGCCGAGGAAAAAACTGGACAAAGTCATGGGAGACGCACTGCTTTCTGAGGTTGATCTCAGTGATGCCAGAAAGATATCCGGCATATTCGGTGTCGGTATTCGATCTGTCATTGACCATTTACATAACTGTGGCTATCTGGATGCATATCACAGGCAACGACTCCATTTGGCAGCTGACCGTCAGGCTGAAATTGGTGATTCGTTATGACAGTCAACAACCCCTGAGCTAAAGACTCAGGGGCTTGCAAGACAACTTGTAAGCCCGGTTGATTAGTCTAATAATATAACAGCCTGAGGATAACCATATGCTGTCAGCGGCAGGTTAACTCAGGTGTCAGCGGCAGGTTAACTCAGGTGTTAGCGTCAGGTTAACTCAGGTGTTGGGCTAAGAAAGATAGTACCTATTTACGTCTATAGTTTTAAAAATTAAAATGAAAGGTTATGAGATGAAACTTGCTACTGAATTTAATCCATTAATATTAGTAGGTGCTTGGAATAAACATATTTTTAATCCTGACTGGATTGGGAAGTTTTTATTACCTGGAGAAAAACTGGAAGTCGAAATCCCAATAAATGTCGATGGGTCAGCTAGAATATCTACTGATAATTTCAGAATATTTGTTATAAGTAACAAGTTGATTTTTTCCTTAAGAAAAAACGATGATAATGTATTGGAAGAAATCGAAGAATTATCTTTAAAGATAGCTGATTATCTTCCGCATACACCTATTGTCGCTTTTGGCATCAATTTGTTATTTGAATGCGATAATAATTCAAAAAAATTACAAGATTTATTTTCATTATCTGATTCAGAACAATTAATTGAAGCAGGATGTATAATTGATTCGGATCAGATTAAACATAGTTTTGTTCAGGACAATAGGAATATTAATCTTACTCTTATTAAGCAGAGCGTTGCATTTAAATTTGATTTCAATTTTCATTTTAATATAAGCAATCTTGTCGAATTTAAGGAAAAAATAAATAATAATAGATTGTTAGATATGAAACAGATAGCAACTTCAATTCTGAATGATGTTTATGATGTTGAATAGGAGCGAATAATGTTTGATCAAGAAACACACAGTTTTGCTGAATGCCCAGATAAAAAATCAGACAATTTTTCTCGGCAAGAATTTAGAAAGATGGATGATGCGAGATTTTTAGACAGTCAAGATACGACATCATATTCTGACTCTCAAAAATTGAAAGATGAAAAAATCAATTGGGGAAAACCACGTAGCGAAAATATTAAGCTTGAATATCAGCCGGGTGTATTTGATGTAGCAGCTTACATAGTTAATAAACTCGGTACAATTTCAACAATGAAATTGCAAAAGCTGGTTTATTATGCACAGGCATGGTCACTAATTTGGGATGAGCAACCTCTCTTTCAAGAAAAGATAGAAGCTTGGGCAAATGGCCCTGTTGTGCGAGATTTATTTTATTTCCATAGAGGTCAGTTTTCCATATCGTCTATACCTATAGGTAATCCAGATCTGTTGAATGATGTACAAAAAGAGACAGTAGATGCTGTATTAAAATTCTATGGTAACAAGTCAGCACAATGGTTAATTGATTTGTCTCATCAAGAAGAACCTTGGCAAGAAGCACGTAGAGGTATATCGCCAAATGCAGCAAGTCACAGAATTATAAGACTAGATTCTATAGCGGAATATTACAGCTCTCTATAAAATGAAGAATAAAAAGAAACCAAAGATTAAAAAAAGTCCATCAAGCAAAAAGATGCCGAGGATTGATCCTCGTATTGAAACTAATCCATTACAATTAAGTCCAACATGGCAATTTGAATCTATTGATATCGATGGCCCGTGGGGATGGAATAATATTGATAAAGAATATTTATTTTCAAAGATATTGAAATCAATCGTTAATTTTGAGTCGATGAAGTGGTACGAGATTCTGAATAGAAATAATCATGAGATACAAGCCTATCAAATAACAAGGGAAGCTCAAAAAAGATTAATAAAAATAAATATGGATGATATTGAATCATTGGTGTCATTAAGGATTACGGGGGCAGCAAGAATATGGGGAATTAGAGTTTATAATTGTTTTAAGGTACTTTGGTGGGATCCAGAGCACCAAGTATACCCAAGTAAATTAAAACATACGTAAAAAAGCCCAACAAGCGCCGCCAAACAACGGTATGTTTGCCAACTTTGTATTATTTGTAAGCGTTTAATTACGCTTTCGCAAATCCAGCAACTTCACAAAAAGAAGACCGTCGCATCCGGCAGGGGTTTACAACCAGACGCTTCACCCGACCACCAACAGCGGCGTTTTTTTTGAAATGTTGTCTTCCGCATAAATGTTTTCGTTTGCGAAAAATAATCTCCCGCATGTTGGCGGCCGGTGAGCTTATCGTTAGTTTCAACTTTGTGCAAGAACTAAAAATGTCAAGTGGTGAATCTACTCAATCAGACATAGAGAATGCATATGATGACGGTTATCAGGCTGGAGTTGACACTTGCGATAGTTCAACAATAGTACCTGACAGCAATTGTGCGACTTTCAACCTGTTTACCAACACCTTGAATGTTCCCTGTCTGGACATGGGACAAATCTATTGGGTCGATATGAAACTTGAAGGTGATCATCTGACAATCGATGGTTTTGGCGAAGTGGAGTGAAACTTGAAATAGGCGGTGATCTTCGAATTTGAGAGACGATTTGGAGGTTATCGGTAAAAATTGTACATCGGGACAGGACTCCCCATTACTGAGGAGCCCTCCCACACCACCCGGCATACGGATCGCGTACCAAGGCGGTTCGGCTGATCAGGCAGATTAGTTTCCAGGCAGGAATAATCCAAATGTATAACCGAGAAACTTGTCCAGCCATGGTCGGCTGACCTTGCTTTTCTCTTCATTGACCTTGAGCCTGAGCTTCACGGTTATAAAACGTGTAATACTTTCCATAACCCGTTCAGCAGCTTTCCTGCTCTTGAGATAGATGACAAAGTCATCTGCATATCTGACAAACCTATGTCCTCTCCTTTCCAGCTCCTTATCCAGCTCATCCAAAACGATGTTGGACAATACCGGAGAAAGAATAAAGGGGTCAAGTCTGCTCTTGACTCTTATTGATGAAATAAGGCAATAGATGCATTCTTATGCCTCACATTTGTTAAGCGATTTTTGGCAGGATGTCGATAATTGGGAGGCCGAAACATGAAAGTCTTAACATTACAAATTTCCACAAAGAATGAATGGAATCAACAAATTTTAAATGCATTTGAGGGTGAAGTGCAGCCCCCTGCCATTACATTTGAATCCCCGGCTCTTTTATTCAAGATATTATCAGGTAAACGATGGGACCTGTTTCAGGTAATGGCGGGTGCAGGGCCGATAAGTATACGGGAAGCAGCTCGTCAAGCCAATCGGGATGTAAAAGCAGTGCATGGCGACGTACAGCGGTTACTGAAAGCGGGGATCATTGACAAAACCAAAGATGGAAAAATTGAGTTTCCCTTTGACGCTTTGCATGTAGACTTTACGCTGAATGCCGCGTGACCCCCAATTAGATAGTCTCTTTTTTTTCTCGACCCTGGGGGGGGTGTACCTGGCCCTTTGCCGCCAGATCTCAAGGGCCTGACAAATCATACCGGCAAAAGAGATCTGGGCCTTATACCAGCCTGTGGTGGCATTTATCAGAATCTGCACCCCAGGTTCATAGGCACGGACCGTTTCACAAATGAATTCCTTCAGGTTCCCCCTGTATTTCACAGAACCGGTAATCCCCCCATGAACATTTTCTGGTCCTGACGGCTGGAATATCTTTTCCAGTCAAACCATGTCAAATTTTCCTGGAGGTTTCCACCTCTGCTGCCCACCGGGCCATGGCTGAATAGTCTATATCCGGTTCACCGCCAACCGCTGGGGGCGGCGGTATTCAAAAAGCTTGATGATTGATATTAAAGAAGTTTTCCCGGTTTTTCACATATGTTCAAAAATCAAAACTCCCAATCGTTTGAAATGAGGTTCTGAATTTCATCTATAACTTCGGAAAACGTCACCAAACGTGACACTTCGATACCGCCGTCTTTTGTGTGTTTATGATGCGGAAAAAATTTCAGATGCCTTGCTTCGGGATCGGGTGCGTTATCATATCTGAACACTACAACAGAGCCCCTCCTGTAATTATATCCATATTTGTATTTCTCGATTCCGCTTTCGGTTTTTTCAACAAATTCCTTGAAATCGAGTAACGATGTGTCGATAAAATCAATCTGACCATGAACAAAGGCAAGATCCCGTGTTCTCATCTCGATATTCAACCGATATCCTGCAATGAAAAAGCAGGATCGGATCAAATGTTCAACGGTTGAAAGATACACATCCATCATTCGTTTTCAAAGACGATGCGGTTTATACGGGTCAATTTCTCCCTCAGCCGGTTCATGGTTTCAATGTCCCCTTCCCATTCCAAAAGTTCCATGTCATCAAACTGTCCGTATAAGGCGTTTCTATCAAGATTACCGTATCTCTTTTCAAACTCCTTTAACTTTTTTTCAAGATTACCGATCTCTTTTTGAAGGATTGCGGACTCCATATCAACCCAAGACCGTATTTTTTTCAAGGTCCAAACATCGTTGTCTTCGGCAATGACTCTTGTCACGGTTTCACCTCTTTTTCCATACGCTGTAAGTGAAAAGGTAAACCCTGCCGGAGTCTTCGAACGAATCATTCGACCCGTCTACCAACACCGGCAGGATGTCCTCTTTTTTCCCGGAAGCGCGAAAACCGTTCTTCGCAATTACCGGGGACGGAATTCCGTGCGTTGGTCAGCAGGGCGGCATCCGCTGACCGTCAAATAACAACTTCAATATCTAACGATCATAATTTTATACTGTCTGTTTCCGGCTGTCAATGTCTTCACTTTTAACCTGTACAAACAGGGCAGATACGAACTAACTGATAAAAAATCCAAAATCGGCCAGACGTTTTTTTACTCCGGGCATATCTGAGTTTTTGATCACCACATGATAATCCTGCGCACGGATGATCTTTTGTTTTAACAATTTGTCTGTGGTTAACAGGGTGAGCAGATCCCTGTCCGGCTGGACTTTGAAAGTCGATACGGAGTTGATCTTTTTAAGGGGGTTGATCCGGGTTGTTACTTCTTTAAAGAATTCTTCCCAGACGGCCGGTGGGTTTTTTTCAATATTTTCCCTGAACAGATTTATTTTTTTTTCAACGTCCGATGCAGATTTACATTCCTTTAAAAAGGATTGATAATTGAGCATATAGCTGGTTTGGGTGATCTGCTGACCCATGGTCTCCAAAATCATCTCTTTTACAGCATCTTTGCCGTAAAGGGAGACAATAGTTTTTTGATCATTAAGTTCCACTTCTGCAGATTCAATGGTTATGGTTTGTTCAAAATGATCTGTTCTGCCAGTTATCCAGCTTCCCAGATCGGTGAGCCTTACATACTGCAGTCCGTCGTACACGGAAAGCCAGGGCTTTCCAAAAGATTGGTAAACCCGGTTTTCAGGGGATGAATAGCCAATATCCACAACACCCAGGGCGGCAAATAAAAACATCATCATTTTGAGCAATGGCAGGGCTATCACCTCAAGGGAGGAGAGATCTATGACGCGGAACAGTTCAGAGGACTGGAAACTGTATTGTGATTCCATTCTCACCTGCAAATCATAGTAGACAGGACTGCTTTCAAAGGGATTTAAATCAATTCCCCTGTAAAATGCCCAATGGGCAAGGCTGTTAATGGACATCCATTTGTCTTCAGGCAGCATTTTTATGATTTTATGAAGATTTTTGCGAATTTGAATCTCATTTTTGTCAGAATTATATGGCTCTTTCTGGTATTTGATATGGTGTAACACCCTCCCGGTCGGGAATACTTTAAAATCATCATGGGTAAGAAAATCCGTAACCATTTTTTTTAAAAACCCGGGAACATCCTGTAATTCTTTTGTCTGTTTGCGTGACATGCTGGCAAAAAAATCGCCGATAAGCTGTGTTTTCAGGTTTGCAATCTCTTTGTCCCCTGACGCATAATACTCCGTCATACTGCACAGATCTGCCATTTGTTTTAAGGAGGATTTTAGCAGACTGTTTCCTGCTTTATTGAACTTCAACCGTCCCTGGTGGATAAAACTGACAATTGCAGGCAGACGTTTTAAAATATTCTGGTTGTCTTGATGAATGGATGTAACCTTGGAAGAAATCTCCTTTTCCGCTACTGGCGCTGCAAATTCCGGTTCAGGCAGTACTTTCCTCAACTTTTTCTGGAGAGAAGAATCTATGGCAATACAAACAAGCCTCTTTTTTCTATATTCCATAACTTTGTTGCTTTGAAAAAGAAAAAAAACTGGGTCCTGTTCTATAATTTCATCCAGGGGCATTTCTTTCCCCTTGCAGGTCAGTTTTTTCCCCAGGAGTTGAAAAACTTTTTCTTCAGCTGTTGTTGTGTCCAATGAATCGAACTCCCAGGTGAACATGTAAATCAGCATCATAACCGGCTCTGGCAGTTTTTCCGCAAATATTTTAAAAAGATCACGGTTTTTCAAAAATATCGCAATCAGCTTTACACATGAATCGTGACTGTATTCTTTGAGTTCCCGGATATTGTCTGGATTTTTTTTCTTTCTTTCCAGTACAGGGATAAGATCCTTTAAATACAACTCATAAAGCGCTTTTTCATTTGTGAAATTACAATAAGCGTGAACAATTCTTTCCATGTCGTTGTATTTTAAAAGGGTTTTATAACTTTTGCGATTGAACATATTTTACTATCCTTGAATATATTATCGGCCTTAGGTACTGTTTCACCTGACTTTTGATCAAAGCCGCTTTATTTTAAACCAGGTTAACCCCCCAGTACATACGCCACATCTGATTCATTCATTTGTTTAATTGAGGCATTGTCACTTGCAATAAGGGAATTGAACAGCTCTTTTTTCTTTTCCTGGAGCTTGAGGATTTTTTCCTCAATACTGTTTTTTGCAATAAGCCGGTAGCTGAATACCGTATTTTTCTGGCCGATCCTGTGGGCCCGGTCAATGGCCTGGGTCTCTGCTGCAATATTCCACCACGGATCAAAGAGAAACACATAGTCCGCTCTCGTAAGATTCAGACCCAGTCCGCCTGTTTTCAATGTCATCAGCAGGGCCTGGCAGGTTTCATCGGTCTGGAACCGGTCCACAATACTGCTTCGGTCCCTGGTGGCGCCGGTCATAACCAGGTGGTCAATACCGGCCTGGTTCATATCCTGGGACACGCATTCCAGGGAGTGAAGATAGTTGGCAAAAACCAGCACTTTGTGTCTGCCTGCCACAGCATCCGTCACATGGTCCATTAAAATCTCCCGCTTGGGGGATGTGATAATGTTGTCGCTTTTAATCTCAGGAATGGAGGCGATCTGGCGAAGTTCCCCCAGGGCCTGAAGGATAAAAAACTGGGATTTATTAAGTCCCTTGTCTTTTATTTCCCTGTTAATGGCTTCCTGGTACATTTGGCGCCGCTGGTGATAGAGCTCGGCCTGTTCCTGGGTCATGTCCACAAACAGCGTCTGTTCCACTTTGTCAGGCAGGTCCTTGAGCACATCTTTTTTAACCCGCCTGAGGATAAAGGGATAGATCTTTTTTTTCAACTCTTTGACCACGGCTTTGTCATTGTTTTTCTGAATGGGGGTGAGGTAGTTCCTGGAGAAATCAGAAACATTTCCGAACATGGCAGGGTTTAAAAACCTGAACAGGGAGTAGAGCTCACCCAGGTTGTTTTCCAGTGGCGTGCCGCTCAAGGCAAGGCGGTGGTCAGTTTTCAGCAGCATCACTGCTTTGGCGGTTTTGGAGTTTAGATTTTTAATATTCTGGGATTCGTCCAGCACCACCATGTGAAAGGGTGTCTCTTTGAGCTGTTCAATATCGTTTCTCACCACAGCATAGGTGGTAAGGATAATATTAAAACGCAACGCCTCTTCTATATCCCTGGCAATTCCGTAATAGCAGGTATATGTTAAATCCGGGGCAAATCTGTCAAGCTCACTTTCCCAGTTGAATAACAGGGTCCTTGGCATGATGATAAGGGTGGGTGTGTCGACTGCCGGGTAGATAGAGGCCAGAAGTGCAATGGTCTGTATGGTTTTTCCAAGGCCCATGTCATCGGCCAGGCAGCCGCCAAGCTTGTGCTGGTGCAGGTAGGATACCCATTTAAACCCCTGTTTCTGGTAGTTTCTCAGGGTGGCATTGATTTTGGGCAGTCTCTTTTTTGAACTTTTCAGTTTATTGAACCCCAGGAAAATTTCCCTGGATCGTTTAAAGGTCTCATGGGCGATTTTATCCCCAATAAGCTCCTCCACAATGGGCAGATCAAAAAATGAGACCTTGACGCCGGATTTCTTTTTTTTAAAAATCCGTTCCAGTTTCTTCATATACTCGGGGTTGACCACGGCACTCACGCCGTCGCTGAGCTGTATATAGGCGGTTTGTCTGTACTGGCGCAAAATATCATTTAAGGTGAAGGTTTCACCGTCAAAATCCAAAGTGGCATCCCCTTCCAGGAAATCAATGCCGTGATCGAGGTTTAAATTAAGCTTGGGCTGAACATGTTTTACCTTATACGCTTTCAGTTTTTCAGCGCCCATGATGGTGTACCGGGTCAGCAGCAAGGGCAGCTCCTCTGTAATAAAACGGGTTGCCAAATCCGGTTCCAATACCATAAAATTATCCTGAACATAGACGGCATCATTTTGCCTGAGCGCTCTGGCATGTTTTTTAACAAGGGTATGAATATCTTGGAAACACCCTGCTATATCGCCATGAATCAATGGGCTCACTGTGATATTCTCTTCCAGGTCATTGACCGAGACGATCCTGTCTATCTCAAAATTGTCAAAAAAATCCGGAGAAAACCCAGGATAAACGGCTGATACCTTGAGGTTCAGTGCCTGATTTTGGGAAACGTTGGCAAATATAAGAGCAGGGCGGGTTTTCTGGGGCTCCCCCTGGACAACCTGGTAACAGTTATAGGTCACCTCAACATTAAAGAGATTGGAAAAGACCAAAGACAGGTATTGTTCCAGGAAATCCTCACCCAATCGGGTTTCAAATAAAGAAAGGGCGCTGAAAGATTTTCCCAGGGGCGGCACCTTGTACACTGTTTTACCTGACAACATAGCGGTTTCCGTTACCGGAAAAAATTTTTTCACCTGTTTTTGGCCGTGCCACAGTTCAATGGCCGTTGAAACCCCCTTTTCCCGCTGTTTAACTGCCAGCTTTACCCTGGCTTCTCCCCTGGCCGTTGTGATCTTTCTGCCATTTTCATCCATCAACCGGTTGGACTCAACAAGCAGGGTGAGCAGATAGTCATTGCCGTTGAGATAGAATTGACTGTCAGACTGGTCTGTATCCCAGTCAATGGTAAACTTCTCCTGCTCCCTGATCCGGCTGATTTCTTTGAGAATTTTTCGTTCGTGCCCGGAATAGAACTCATACCCGGGGTCAACGCTTTTTCCGGCGGTATCCACAGGGGTAATGGTTATCCCCTGGTCGGTATTTTTCATGACAAAATTCAGCGCATCAGGCACCTTTACTGTATTGTGAATAACCGGGGTTGTTTTTTTCAGTTTCTTAAAAAGTGTATCAATCGTCTGAACCATGTTTTGTCTCCCAGCCTTTTTACCAGGGGGCAGGCTGTTTACCTCATTCTTTGCCAATTCTGTATAACCACATGTCCTGGCGGACTCAACGAAGCATGAAAGCTTTTAGCTGTTAGCTTTTAGCTTTTAGCTTTTAGCTGAGTACTGACAGCTGACAGCTGATGGCTTTCATATAAAAAATCATCATGATGCACAGCATCACAACAAACCATGAAACTTGAACAGAAGCTGCATACAGGCAGCAAACCGCGATGCTTTTTCACTTCAGCCAGCGCTTTTCCCAATGCATCAGGAATCCTGGAACTTTACTCTGTAATAGATATCTGAAAGCAGCAGACTGCATTTGACAGACTCTATTTCCATTGTATGTTCCATATTCTCATATGCAAAATACCTCCAGCTTCCCTCATCACTGCGAACGTATCTTTCCACAAGGTATGAATTCTGGGATACAAGGATATATTCCTGCAGTGACGGAACAAGGCGGTAATGCTGAAATTTTGCTCCCCTGTCATATGCTTCGGTAGAGTCAGAAAGGATTTCAATTATGACAATGGGGTTAAGCAGGGTGTCAAACTTGTCGTCTTCCAATTTGATATCACCGCAGACAATCACAATATCCGGGTAGGTATATTTGTCGAGTTTATCAACCTTTACCCGCATATCACTTATAAACGCCTCACATGAAGATCCTTCAAGTTGATTCTCAAGCCTTTGGATAATATTACGATTAATTCGATTATGATTCAGGCTTGCTCCCACCATTGCAAATATTTCACCATCATAATATTCGTGCCTGTGTTCTGAGGCTCTCTCAAATTCAAGATACTTTTCCGGTGTCATTCGGATATTTGTTTGCGGTTGTGCGTTCATTCAGTTTCCCCTTAATCCTGTGTCAGGATGTCCCCTGCACTGTGCCCCTCACACTTTTGTCAGTACAACTCGGTCATCAAGCTTTTTGAACAGCACCGCCTCCAGCGGTTGCTCTGTCAGGAACGAGAACGACGGAGCAACCCCTGGGGGCGGCGCTCGGTTCTTCCATAAAAACTTGATAACCGAGTATAACAGTATTCACAAGTATGTCAAGATAAGATGTGATTGCGTTACATATTGATTTTAAAGGATAAAACAGGCGGCCCCACCATAATGACGGGGAGGGTTTCAGGTGTCTGTGCAGGCGAGAGAAAATATTCACAGGCACAGGCAAACAAGGTCAGTAAAAAAGAGACAATCATCCGGCACCGCAAAATTTAAGATTTAAGTTGACAGAATCGTCTAAAACCGTTAGCTTTATGGAAAAAGGCAAACTTTTCGAAAGAAAAGGACGCAAAGCTTCCGGCCTGACTCATCTTTTTTTTCAAGTGATATGGCAGCGGGGCTGCTGATAAAGAAACTTTTCTCGCAATCATCTTGTTCATTCAGTTTATCAGCCCTGAAAAAACCAGGTTTTCCCCCCGCCCGAATACTGAATCGGGGAAAATCAGATTTGTTTTATGGAAAGAATTAAGAGGAGACTATCATGACAACTTCAATCAACACCAGTACCCAGGCAATCAAAGCCTTTGGCACAG
This sequence comes from Thermodesulfobacteriota bacterium, assembly GCA_034660495.1. Lineage (GTDB taxonomy): Bacteria > Desulfobacterota > Desulfobacteria > Desulfobacterales > Desulfobacteraceae > DATFJZ01. The sequence goes on from JAYEJJ010000041.1 coordinate 12,913, forward strand.
GTATGGCTGTGACGGCAAACAACATTGCCAATGTTGAATCAGAAGATTTTAAAAGCAGCAGGGCTGTGATGAATGAAGAGGACAATGGGGGGGTAAAAGTTACCTTGAGTCAGAATTCATCCCCAGGGCCCCTTGTGACCAGGGATGACGGTTCAACCCAGGCGCTTTCAAACACAGACCTTGCTTCAGAATTTACCAGTATGATTAATTTCCAATCCGGTTATGATGCCAATATAAAGTCGGTTCAGACAGCCGATGAGATGAAGGGCACAATAATCAATATGATTACCTGATAAAAACCTATTACCCGGATAAGCTCAAACAGGTGATAATGAAAACCCCTGGCAAAGGGATTTCCCAGTGGGAGGTCACTGGGGGATACTCCAACAACATGTATACCATGCTCTTCTGCACCATCAGCAGATCCCAGGTCCAGGATCTCAAGGCCATTGTGGCAGAATATGAACCCAAAGCCTTTCTCGTTATTGGAGTGGCCCAGCAGGCTGTGGGCAGTTTCAGCTTCATGGGCCATAAAAAGAGCAGCAGGAAAATCGTTATGCCGGAAGAGTAGTATTCCCCCTGGGACAGAGCTGCAAAACGGGTGCTCTTACTCGATTATCATGGGGTGGGGTCAGGCTTCGGTTAGGGCATCAACAAGTTCAGCCTTTCTCATTCTCGAATAGCCTTTTATTTTTTTTGCTTTGGCCAATACTTTGAGTTCAGCAATTGTCTTATTTTCAATGTCTTTCTTTACGGTTTGAATTTCATCCACAGAAACCGTCTGCCTGGCTGATTCGAAAATTTTATTTTCCCATTGGGTCAACTGCTCATTGAGAAAAGCCTGAGATCTGTTCTCCCATTGTGTCAGCCTCTCATTGATAAGGGTTTGAAAACTTATTTCCATCTGTTGCATCATTCGCGTCAGTTGAGATGGCAATGAACTCAGTATATTTGTCAGTTCCTTTTGAAGAGATTGCAATATTTTGGAATGTATTAACTCAGCCCCCTCATTCACAGGAAATTTTCCACCCGACTTGATCTCGTGATAAGACGAAAATAAGGGTAAAAAGTTCTCCAACTCTTTCAATTGCCTGAAAATTGCCTGTTCAGCGCTGGGGGAAATCACAAAGGCATTGACCATTTCACCTTTACGCGGATTTTTTTCCCGCGCTTTCAGCGCGGCATGGTATTCCATATCTCCCTCAACGACAATATAGCTTTCAGGCCCCGTTGGTTTTAAAAGCAGCGGCCTTACGAGTCCTTCACATTCCAGAATCGAATCCGCCAGTTTTTCAACCTTTGCCTTATCAATTTTTTCGAGGGAGACGGAAGACATAATACTTTTAACATCAACCAGGAAAAATTCCATCATATCCTCACTGAATTTTATCCATTACTTCAGATGTCAAAGATTCAAAATCTTCAGCAGCCTGCTCCGCAGAAGACATGGGTTTAAGTTTACAAAAGTCAAAAATAGATTTAGGATCAGGAATGTCCCCCTCATCCCTCTTTGTGTAGCTCAGCGCATTGGCAAGAGGTAATCTCTCATAAATAATGCTATCCATCAGCGGCAGGTTGTAGCGCTCAGGTACCACATTTTTCTGTCTCGGAAAAGTGTGTTTAAGATATTGGGAGTTGGTTGAAATCTTTGAGGGTAAAACTCCCAGTATAACTAGAGGACCGCGGGAGATGGCTTCGCGATATTCGTTTATCTGCCTGACAAAATTTATGACATTTTTCAGCCCCTGGTTTGCAAACGGCTTCATATCCGAAGGAATAATAAGGTAATCCGCAGCGATTAAAGGAATTTCCGCGTATAAATCCCGTGAGGGTGGCGTATCAATAATGACAATATCATAGGTGTCTCTCACCTGATTGAGCTTGACAATCAACCTGGAACGGCTGACTGCGATTTTGTTCAGCTTTTCCTGATGTTCTATCAAATTTATATGCGAAGGAACAACGTCGAGCTCAGGGGTATTGAACGCGTCGGAACGGCGTACTATATCGGGAATGAAGTTGAAATCTCCGGATTCAAGCAGATGATACACATAATTGTCAATGATGTCATCATCCTCATCAAACTGGAACTTGATAAGTCCGGTGGCAAAAGTGGTATTGGCCTGGGCATCCATGTCAATCAGCAGCACTTTTTTGCCTTTCCTGCTTAAAGATGCGCCCAGATTAACGGAGACGGTTGTTTTACCGACACCGCCTTTGTTGTGGTATATTGCAATAACCTTCATGTCTGATGTCTCCTGATTAACAGCTTCTCCGGCGGATTTCGTAATTGATACCTGGGTGCTGTCTATCAGCTTTTCCTTCCCTAAAACAGCTCGAATGTCATTTATCTTCTTCGTAATCTCCCCTACTGAACATTCTAATACAAACCGAAGTTCATCATCTATGTTCCTTTGATAAATTCTCAGTTTCTTCCCATTCGTCAACACCCCGTAGCGGGCATTCAGTTTAGTCAGATATCGTTTTAGTTTTCGGCTTTGTCTGGCCAGTTTTTCTTTCGGATGTCTGGCTTCTATGATTATGCAGGGCGGTCTTATCCTGTTCGACACAAAAGGGAGGACAGGTACCACCAATGTCAGAAAATCAAGGTGTAAGTTGGCAATTTTAACTTCCTGATGCCAGTTTTCAGGCGAATAACCCAATTGTGGCAACAGATAGCTGACTATCAGTTTAGAGATGACTTCTCTTTCGTTACGGCAAGATTCCGGTTTAAATACCAAAATATATTTCCTTTTAAATGTTAAAATCCGTTAAACAGCTAACACTGCTAATTGGTTTCTGACCTAAATATAGTGCATATCCTTCTATCATATGGTCTTGTGATTTCAGTGATTTTGTTTGAGGACAGAAGGACTATGAATCACATATAATAAGTAATTTTTTTTGTCAATATTTAATGTAAATTCAAATCGTTAAAAAATCTTTAAGCAATCATCTGAAATCATAATGGTTTATAATACCCTTTCAGCCCAGTTTCACATTTGGAAAAAATTTAAGTTCAGTATGGGGCAGAAACTGTGCTTTTGTAAATTCCTCCATAAAATCCATATTGCTTGAAAAATCGATATAGGTCATGGCATTGGATATGGCAACGGCCTGACGGCGGCAGTCCTTTGACAGAAGGGCCATATAGGCGCCGGCAATGGAGCTGTTCCCCATATAATTGAATTTTTCTCTGTCAATATCCGGCAGCAGTCCAATGGTCACTGCCTTTTCTATATTCAGATACTGACCAAATCCACCTGTGATAATCATTTTGTCAATGGCTGAAAAATCCATTCCCACCTGGTCCACAAGAACGGTAAACCCTGCATATACAGCAGCCTTGCTTAGAACCAGACTCCTTATGTCAGACTGGGTAAAAACAATATCCTCTTCTGAATCAATGGTTTCCGCCTTAACGATAACCAGGGCGGGTTCCTCGTTGAGCAGGGTCATTCTGGGATGTTCAGGCCCGATTCTGAACTTGCCGTCCTGGCCGATCACCCCTTTGATAAGCATTTCAGACAAAAGATCAATCATGCCGGACCCGCATATCCCCCTTGCCGGCTTGTCTTCTACCGTGGAATATTCCGGTTCAAAAGTATCCGGATCCAGAACGATCTGTTCAATGGCGCCATCTTCCGCCCGCATTCCCCATCTGATTCCCCCGCCTTCAAACGCAGGGCCCGCAGAACAGGCAGCAGTAATCAAAAAATCCTTATTGCCAAGGACAATCTCTCCATTGGTGCCGATATCAATAAAAAGAGTGATATTGTCAAGTTTATGAATCCCTGTATACAATACCCCGGATACAATATCACCGCCCACGTAACTGGCCGGTCCAGGCATGACAAACACCCCGGCATAGGGAGCTGCTTTTAAACCGATTTCACTGGCCTTGATAATGGGAAACTCAGAAACCGTAGGGACATAGGGTTCCCGCCTGATATACTTTGCCTCTATGCCCAGCACCAGGTGGGTCATGGTGGTATTCCCGGATATCACTATATTTTCAATCTGCTTTACATCTGCTTCAATGGAGGACGTGGCTTGTTTTATCAGATTGTTGATGGTTGAAACCGCCATTTTCTGGAGTTTTTTCACCCCGTCCTTTTCCGAGCAGACAATGCGGTTAATCACATCATCCCCGCAGGCGGCCTGACTGTTGTGGCCGGAGGCCGCAGCCAGAACAGCGCCGTCCTCCATATCCACGATATACACTACAATGGATGTTGTTCCCAGATCCACTGCCAGGCCAAGGGATTTTTTCGTATCATGGTCAGGGATTACATCAACAATCTCAGATGAACATTTTTTAACAAGAATAGATGCCACCACCTTGAAATTCTCATCCCGGACAGAGGCTGTCAGCTGACGCATCAGCCTGATGTTTGTGCTCATTTTGGATATATCATACCCATGTTCCTTAAGCTTGCGGGTCAACCGGTCAAGGTCGGAGACAGAGTCATCCATGGTGGGAAGGTCCAGCTGCAGAGCAACCTTCTCCACAAGGGGGTCTATGGTTTCCACCAGACCTGACATTTTTCTGGTGGCTTCCTCTCCCATTCCAGCAGCCTTGAGCTTTTTCTCAATGGTTTCTTCAGGTATCCGTACAACCACGTCCTCAAGAATTTTTGACTGACAGGCCAGGACATACCCTTTTTCCTGCTCTTTTTCGCTTAACACCGATGTTTTTTCAAAATCAACCCGGCCCGATTCTATAATCAGCTTGCATTTTCCACAGGACCCCCTGCCGTTGCAGGACGCATTGATGTACACATCTGCTTTCTGAGACGCCTCAAGAAGGGTTGTTCCCTGTTTTACCTCAATTTTCTTATCATAGGGCTGAAACACAATGGTGCATGTATCACTGATTTTTTTCTCTTCAGAATCCGGTTTTTTCTGATCAAACCCCTTTTTGGTCAGAAAATGAATGGGACAAGAAGATTTGAATTTACAGTATATATCAGGATCAGGGCAGTTCAGGCATTCTTCACACAAAAAAATATTATGTTTCATGCAGTGATAACTGGTTTCCCTGTCAGGATGATTAACACATTTACCCATTTTACACCTCCAAATTTTTTAATATGAAACGCCTTCAGTTCTCAGTTTCAGATTCCTGTCAGCAATTAGAAATTTTTCACTGCTGATTACTGATGGCATGTCTATGCAATTGTTCTTGCCCGGGAGCTTACCCGATCATCATTGCTGAAAAAATTCTCAATCAAACTCCGGGAAGACCCCCCTTTTTTAATCTGTTCCAGTATGCGCTGGATTCTTCCTGCATGGATTTTAGCAATCTCATAGGAAATCTGTGGATATTCCAGCAGCATTTCTTCAAATTCGTTTTTATGAATTTCCAGAAAACGGGAAAACCGGGTCACCCTGCAGGTAAAAAAACGTCTGTCTCCCACAAGAAGAGCACTTAACCCGCAGCTGTCGCCGGCCGTGAACCTTCCCACATCAACATTGTTGCGAGATACCTGAAGTTCTCCTTCCACGCAGATGTACATGGTATCCGCAAATGCTTTTTCTGAAAACAGGATTTCACCGGGAGAACGGACAATTTCTCTGGTAATATCACTAATGGCGGCAAGTTCACCAACGGCCAGATTTTTGAAAATATCCACCTTCTGGATGCAGATAATCTTTTCCTGGAAACTGAGGTGGTCTTTTATGAACAGCTCGCTGCCACCGTCTTCTTTTTCATCCTTACCCTCCCTGTCCTGCCGGGCATCAGAAGAATCAATATCAGGGGCTGTTTTTTCTGATTTTCCGGAAATTGTGGACCATGGCAGGGAAAGCAATATATCCCGGGTAAGCCTTACAACCAGCCAGTCGTCGCTCTGCATCAGGTAATCCAGGGCCTTTTCCTCATTATATACAAATGAGGGAAAATCGATTTGCTTTACAACGGCACTTAACACATCCTTTTCGGGCCGTCCATCCAGAAAAGGCACAAGGAATCTGACAAGGCGGGGATGGATGATCGCCTCCATGGCCTCAAGGGCATTGGATCTTTTTCGGTGATCACTTGAAAAAAGTGTTCTTAAAAAAAGGCGGACCCGCCCGGAATCATCATAAATGGATGCCACCCGCAGACCAGCCTGAATATGGCCCGTCCTGATTTCACTTAAATGGCGTATCAGCAGATCCGTAGAAAGTCCTCTGGGAAATGTTTTCAGAGTTTCTGTAATGGCAATGCATATCCCGGCCTGCCGGATCTCATTGTTAAAAAAGGCAAACTGATCCACCTCCTTGATGTCAAGGGCCTTTAAAATTTCAAAAATCCCTTCTCTCATTCTCCTGCCTGCAGGATGAAGAAATTCAAACAGGAGTTTTCCATTACAAAAGGGACATGCTTTTATCTTTTCAATGGCCAGACGTCTTATATCATCTGTGTGATCTCCTAAAAGGGCGATGACCCGGCGGCGCAGATCCTGGTCTTCCCCAGGGGTTACGGCTTCAAGGGCGGCCTGGCGTACCGCTGCCCTGGGATGATTGAAAAACGGGGCTGCGCGATAGCTTATATCCATGCTGTCAATGGTGTTAAGGGACCGGATCACTGAGGGCAGAATGGTATCATCTGTTTTATATGAAAGCAGCTGGTTCAGCCTGGAAATATAAACAGAACTTCCAAGTTTTTCCGCGGCAATCACTGCGGCATGGACATGGGAGGCCCTATCCGAGTTGATCCATTCCCCGATGAGGCCGGGATTTTTTTCCAGGGAATGTATCAAGGTGCAGGCAGCTGAATAGGCCTGAACTTCCGGAAATACACAGGAATCAGCCGTCCGGAGCTGGCACTGCACCTCAAGGGCACCGTAAAAATCAAGGCATGCCCTTGTTTTCTGGAACCTTACCGCCCGGATCATGGCAAGGGTCAGCCGCTTATCCTCCACATTGATCCAGTCCTTGAGCACCTTGAATATACGGTCTCCAGGCGCATCAGAAATCAGGGACAGCAGAAGAATAACCGTTTCCTTATCCTGATTCTTTAAAATATCAAGAATATAATCGTCCAGATTCCTTTGCCCAAGGTATTTAAGCAGCCGGGCGTGAAAATAGGCATCCTCTCCCCTGGCTGATTGAATCACCTCCATGAGTTTTTTTCGGATCGGCTTTTTGTAAAATATTTTTCTGACCACATGGGCTTCAATGGATTTCAGATCCAGGGTGTCAGACGACAGCAGCTGAATAATCAGGGAAGAATATTTCCATTTGAGAAAAATCACAGTGGCAATCCAGCACAGGACAAAGGGAAGGGCAATATATGAAAGACAGGAGGCCGGGATCACAGCCGTGGTCATAAAAACAAGCAGCGCTCCAGTGATCAGCCCGGCTCTTGCCACAACCCCCCTGAGAAAGGGGCGGATCTTTTCTCTGTATTCATCGGGGAAAATGCCGATAAGCATATTATTCACCGGCTGATTAAAGGTGATTCGAATCACATTGGTGGAAAAACGGGCATACATGGCTGAAACAAGATCAAACCGGAACAGGAAGCCAAGAAAAACCAGAAGATAATTCAGGGGATGGAACAGCAGGGCCGTATGTATACCCCATTTGCCGTAAAACCGGCCGGAAAAGAAAAGCAGTATCAGGGACACCCCGTTCATCACCCCCCTGAACGATCCAAAAAAAAAGATCATGCTGTCTTCTCCGGTAAAACGTTGATCCACCACCACATTAAACTGGTAATTCATGATGGGAAGTACGATATTGGCAAAAAAAGTCAGAAATATCATGACAATAATCAAAGAAGATTTTTTCATTAAAGGCCTAAAGCTTCTGACCCGGCTGACCAGTCCTTTTTTATCTTTGTCTGAACTTCGGGGTACCGAAGAAACCACCTGGAGGGGAAACCGCACTCCCATATACCGGGTGACAAAAAGGGCAACAATGAGAACAGCCCCGTATACCAGCATGAGATGATCAATGGAAGCGGTGCTGGAAAAAAGTATGGTTAAAAGATTTCCGCCGATATCACCGAAAACACCGCCGGCAGCAAGCATGGGAAATAATCGCTTTGACTGATGAAAATTGAACAGGTCGTTGCCGAGATTCCAGAAAAACACACTGAGAACGATCTCAAACTGTACCCTCATGATCATAAGCAGGGGATATAGCATGGTGATTTCAAAAAAAAGCATCCCCCACATACCTGCGGAAATAACGGCGCAGCTTCCCAGAATCAGTAAAAGCCGGCCGCAGGCAGATATATCACGTTTCATGGTGGCCAGTTTTCCCAGAAGAAAAATGGTGATGATTGGATTAATGATATACAGAAGGGGAAGATAGGAAACACCAAACCGTTTGAGAAAAACGGTTTCAGCAAAATTGTTGAATACAAGACCGGCACACCGTATGAGAAAAATCAAAAGAAAAGCACCGAAAAATAATTCCATTTCCTCCTTTTGAATATGAAACCATTTTCCGATCCAATGCGCCATTATTGAAATCAAAGCCTTTATGGTATAATAAACCAGATTATCTTTTATCTGGAAGCCATCAGCCATCAGCCATCAGTACTCAGCTAACAGCTTTCATGTTTTGTTGTGCCTGTCAAGGCATGGCCGTTATAGAATCCCCTATTCCAGATTTTTTTGTTTATGATTGTTTCTGTTTTAATACTCTTTTTCTTGTCTGTCACCTGACAGGCATCCCGCATTCATGTGGATATACCCATTTTAGGCAGGATATATACCTGCATCAATACATATATTCCTATAAAAATGCAGATAAGAATCAGTTCTTTCATAGCAGATCTCCTCCTTGTAAATCAGAAAATAAAACAAAAATGAATAAAGAAAAAACTTAAGCAAAAGACATACCATGTTATCACCTGTGAGGGACAAGCCACAAAACCCTGATCCACCAGTGACAATTAGTCTTCTTTACAGCTGGGGCAGGAATCCGCTCCCCGCACATTTGGCTTTATATCAATAATGGGCGTATTATCAAACATATCAATGCCTTTCACATGGATCACCACATCATCAACAGACAACACCTTGACAATTGAAAGTCCAATGGGATTGGGACGGCGCGGGGAACAAATACTGAATACGCCCAGTTTATGATTTTTTGTGGGCGGCTGCTGGGTCAGAAGTGTTTCACTGAATGGCTTACTTTTGTGAAAATGAAACAGCACCACAATTTCATCCCCGGCTGTGATATCCTTTATAGCGGTTCTGTATTTTTCATCAATGTGCAGACGTCCCTCAACATCAGAAATTGACCAGTGGCGCGGGATACTGTCTGCCTCTGTGTGAACATGGCCAATGGGTGTCAACTCTATTTTCAAAGCTGTCTCCTTTTATTTTGTCATGGTACCGGGTATATCTAGTGATTGAACCACTCTGTTTATTTTCTGGATGCCCGGCATTCTCTGTTCCCTGTTTCCCTCAGCATATCCTGGGAAGCTGTTCACCAGGTGAGCATATCCACAATTTTCTCTCCTCCAATACGGGTATTCATACGCACCCTGCCGGGATGTTCTGCAATTGCTTCACCAATAACAGCCGCAACTTTACCATAAGTATCCTGCTTTATTATTTCAAGGACATGATCTGCATCTTTTTCAGATACAAAGACAATCAGCTTTCCTTCATTGGCAAGATAAAGTGGGGCAAAACCAAGGAGTTCGCATATGCCCTGTACTGAATTTCTCACCGGCAGGGCATCTTCATTGATTCTTATCCCAATGCTGGACTGTTCGGCAATTTTATTTAAAGTGGTGCCCACCCCGCCCCGGGTGGGATCCCAAAGCACATGAACGGCTTTGCCTGAATTTAATATTGATTTCACCATGGTATTGAGGGGGGCACTGTCTGTTTTAATGTCAGATTCAAATGCAAGTCCCTCCCTGGCACTTAAAATTGTAATGCCGTGATCCGTCATGGTGCCGCTTATGATAATTTTGTCTCCGGGCGCTGCCATATGACCTGACACATTGATACCGGGAAAAACCTGGCCAATACCGGAAGTGTTGATGAATATTTTATCTGCCTTTCCCTTTGGCACAACCTTGGTGTCCCCTGTTACAATTTTCACGCCGGCTTTGTCCGCGGCCCTTTTCATGGGAAATCCTGCCTCCGCTGCCATGGTCCAGTACAATTTTATCCTCAGCCATATCCGCCCTGTTACCTCAGTTATCAGTTTTCCCCGGCGCTGTCCGTCCAACAGAACACCCCGAATCACATGATCAGACAATCAGATCCGATTATAACAATATGTTACATATTATCAAGTTCTTTTGCCTTTTCTGCATTTATACCTTTTAAAATTAAAAAAAAGTCCTCCGTCGGTCTCGTTCCTGACAGGCAACCGTTGGGGGCGGTGCTATTCAAAAAACTTGATGGTCGAGTATATAGTATTGGGTTCAGACACTATATATTCGTATTTTTTAAAAAAACCTTTGACGATTTTTTTTATTGATATATGGTTGTATCAGGTTCAACAAATTCAGAACTCCTGACCTCAGCTAATTTTGAATGCATAATCATTTTCTATATATAGTATTTTTTTTTAAAAACAAAGACAATAAGCACAATATATGGTATTTGTCTGGTTTTTTTTATGCATTTAAAATTACGATCCTAAATTTGAATATTTTCAGTTAAAACAATATATTAGGTTTGTGGTGTCAGGAGCTCTGAAATTACGCTGATTCACCTGTTGAAAGGTAAGAAGAGTATCTTTTCATCTGCGAACATCTATAGTTCCCGTAATCACAGACACATGGCCGGGAAGGATAAACACGTCAATCCTGATCCCTTTGGTTTCCATAAGGGCGCCAAGGGCCGGGAACGTTGTTTTATGGGCTGAATATATGGAAAAATTCTCAAGCCCCCGCGCTTTTGCTGCCAGTATGGCAGCGGCAATGGTGGGCGTTGTTGTTTCAAACCCCACCGCACAGAAGATCACTTCTTTGCCTGGGGTGTCCTCTGCCAGCTTAACCACATCAAAAACAGAATACACCACCCTGACATCCCTGCCTCTGGCCTTTTGCTGCTGCAGGGAAGAAACCGTGCCAAGGCTACCCGCATGAGATCCCCGAACGTGGTCAAAGTAACATTTTCTTCCATGGAAAGGGCGATAAAAGCATCAATGTCCCGCTGTGAAGTGACACATACAGGACAGCCGGGCCCGGAGAGCAGGGTAATGGTATCCGGAAGCACCGTTTTGATGCCGTGTCTGAAAATCGACATGGTGTGGGTTCCGCAGACCTCCATAAGCCTTAAGGGCTTTGAGCTGACGGCCCTTATCTCTGCTGCAATTTTTCTGGAAAGGTCACCGTCTCTGTATTCCTCAACATATTTCAAGCTCATTGCTTTGTTCCCTCTGATTTCATATGCCCTGCCTTGTCTCCTCTGATTTCATACGCCCTGCTCTGTCTCCTCTGATTTCTTGCTCACTGCTCTGTCACCTTTGATTTCACGTGCTCTGGCCTGCTTCCTCTGATTTAAAACCCTCTAAATCACTGTTCTGTCCCCTTTAATACGTTTGCTGCGGCGGCAACAGCCTGACCCAGGGATATCCCGCCGTCCCCGCAGGGGACCTGTTCATGGGTATACACCCTCATTCCTTTGTTTTCAAGACCGCAACAGAATTTTCTGTCAGAACCCAGTCCTGTGCCGTCCAGGGTAACGGCAATCACTTTTTCCCTGCCAGGCTAAAAATCGGCGACCTGCGGCCACTGGTCCTCAAACAGCTTGATTGTCGCAACGCCTGGCAGGGAAAAAGTCTGATCTCCTTTGATTCTCAATGTTCCTGACAGGCAACCGATAGGGGCGGCGCTCGGCCCTTCCATAAAAACTTGATAACCGAGTTATACCTGCTTATGCAAAAAAAATTTAATTTTTCTGGATTTTATGTTAATTTTCAAATATTAATACTCTATCACTCGATTATCAAGTTTTTTTGAAACTGGACTCAACAACCACCGTCTAAAGACGGTGGGTTGAAATTAAGGACTGAAAGTCCGGATACGGGTCCAAGACCCGTCCTGTACGTGCTCGTGCTCGTGCTCGTGCTCGTAAACGTAAACGGAGTAATAATTCATAATGTTAGATCATGAAAAAATAGATGTTTATAAAGTCTCCATTGAATTCATGGCTATTGCGATCAAAATAGCT
>JAYEJJ010000042.1:0-6086 GCA_034660495.1 Thermodesulfobacteriota bacterium
ATATAGATAGGTAAGCATATTAACCTCCTTTTACTGTGTTTCAAAAAAAGTTGGACTAATATGATCACTATACATTATTTCTGTTTTGGTTTCAAATCACACAACAGAACTTACAACTCACGAGATGATGACCAAATCCTGGATGAATTAGAAAATGCCTGAAGCCATTGCTATTGCAGACAGCGGCCCCCTCATCGCCCTGGCACGCATTGGTCAGCTGGAACTTTTACCCCGTATATTCTCTAAGATCATTGCCCCCACCGAAGTCTGGCACGAGGTAACTGAAAAAGGCAGGGGAATGCCAGGGGCATATGAGATAAGCCAGGTCAAATGGATAAAAACCAAAACCCCTTCATCTCAATTGGTTCAACCCTTAACCATCCTTGTGGATGCTGGAGAAGCCCAGGCAATCGCCTTGGCCCAGACAACCCCCGATTGCACTATCCTGCTGGATGATGCCCGCGCAAGAAAGATAGCTGCAAGGCTAAACTTAAAACAAATCGGAACCATTGGTTTGCTTCTGCGGGCTAAACGCATGGGCTTGGTTAAAAAAATAAAATCGCACATTGAGACCCTCATCGAAAACGGGATTTATATCCGGCAGCAACTTCAGAACTCCTGACCTCAGCTAATTTTGAATGCATAATCATTTTCTATATATAGTATTTTTTTTTAAAAACAAAGACAATAAGCACAATATATGGTATTTGTCTGGTTTTTTTATGCATTTAAAATTACGATCCTAAATTTGAATATTTTCAGTTAAAACAATATATTAGGTTTGTGGTGTCAGGAGCTCTGAACTTATTGATGCCGTGCTCCATGAGGCCGGGGAATAGAATTTAGGGACTGGATCATGCACTGGGAAAAAAAGCTGCCCATCGGCATACAGACGTTTGAAAATCTTATCGAGGAAGTGTATTATTATGTCGACAAGACCGGTTATATTTCCGGTTTGAGAAACACTGGAAAATATTATTTCCTTTCCAGGCCCCGCAGGTTTGGCAAAAGTTTGCTGCTGAGTACCATTGAGGCTGCGTTTCAGGGTAAACGCACGCTGTTTTCCGGCCTGTTTCTGGAAAACAACTGGGACTGGGAAACAGTCCATCCCGTCATCCATATCAGTTTCGGTGCCGGGGTCATGCGCAGCACGGATGATCTTTGCATCCGATTCACCGCCATCCTGAATCATCATGCCAGAAAATTCGGCGTGACCTTTCAATACAATGATCTGAGGGAACGATTTGCGGAATTGATTGTTGAACTGCATACCAAATACAACCAGGAGGTATAGATGTCCTTGAATGACCTGATACATAAAGTTAATGCTCGCACGGTTAAGTTCCGCTGAAAGCATGAATAAAATCGGCATCAAGTCATGCTGGGACTACTATAGTTGTTCTCGTGGACGAGTATGACAAGCCCATCTGTGTACTGCTGTTTTGCCACACTGGGCCTGGATGTTACCCCTGAGCTTTCCACCGGCAAGGGACGGATCGATCTGGTGCTGCGCTTTGCCGACCGGATTTACCTCATCGAATTCAAGGTGGTGGAACTGACAGGCTCTGGCAGAGCCCTGGAGCAGATCCTGAAAAAAGGATATGCCGAACAGTTTGTATCCCGGAGCCCGGACGGCACCTTCTGTCCTGTCTACCTGATCGGCGTGGCATTCTCCAGCAGGGAAAAAAACATTGCCGCCGTTGAATGGCAAAAGCTGGACAGCGAATAGAAAAACAAGATAGGACTAAAAGAAAACCATCCCTACCACAAAAACTGCCAGAATAAAAAAAACAATTTTAGTGTTTTTCTGAATTTTGAATGTCATATTTTCTTATTGACTTTTTTACTAAAATGTGTATAGCCTGATTAAATTTGAGATGCTCATCCTGAACACGTCCGCTTTTTGGAGTTTTAAAATATAATACGCTCTATTTTCGAATATCTCAATCTTTTTAGTTTTTTATCTTATGAAGCGATAATTGCGACTTTTTTATTATCAGAGCTAATCAAAAGATTTCTAATCATGGAAATTGCTTATCCATTTTATAGGTGCTCCTTTATTGAATATGTCTGGATAAATATCTTATTCATGCCGTGCCTGGTTTAAACACGATGCTGCAGGGTATTAAAACGCGCCCTGAAATTCTCAAAAGGGGAAGAAACCTTCGCTCACTGAATTTAAGAGGCTGATAAAATGATAAATTTAAATCAAAAAAGCCAAATTCATATTTGCTGGTATGTTTTTTATATTCTGAATTTATTTTTTTTCATATTTTCCCCTTGGTCTGTGCTGGCCCAGGTGTCAACCGACGGAACTGTAGGGCCTGCAAGGTCCCTGTCAGGGCCGGATTACCAGATTACAGAAGAGCTTGGCACTGCAGTGGGGCAGAATCTTTTTCACAGTTTTTATGATTTTTCCATCGCCTTTGGCGAAAGCGCGACTTTTACAGGCCCTGATTCCATTTTAAATGTCATCAGCCGGGTGACAGGAGGCGAGGTTTCATCCATCAACGGACTTTTACGTTCCCAGATAGGACATGCAGATTTCTATTTTATAAATCCGGCTGGGGTTATGTTTGGTCCCGGTGCCCAGGTGGACGTTCCCGGTGCGTTTCATGTGACCACGGCAGACGAGCTGCAATTTGCAGATGGAAACATTTTCAGCAGCTCAAATCCTGATACCAGCACTTTGACCATGGCGGAGCCCGCTTCATTTGGATTCCTCTCAGCCCGTCCTGCAAGTATTATCCTTAACGGCGCACAGCTTAACTTTACTCCTGAAAGCACAATTACCCTTGCCGGTGGAGAGGTGGGTATAACATTAATGGGAAAAGCTGAAGCCCAGGGCGGCAGCATTCGGTTGGTGGGTGTTGGAGAAGGTCCCAACGAAATCAATATAGATGATGTTTCCACAGCCACAGCTCCCCTTGGTGATGTGAGTATTGATTTGTTTTCCGGAATTGACGTGAGCGGTGTTACAGGATCAGGATCTGTTACAGTCCAAGGAGGAGAAATTCAGGTTGTGGATTCAGATATTGCTGCTGACAACTACGGAGCTGAGGATTCCAGTGGAAAAATTTTTATTCAGGGAGAAGATGTGCAGATTATTAACAGTGATGTTCATGCTCAGGTTTTTTCTGAGGGGCGGGGGAGCGATATTGTTGTTCAGGCCGGTGATGTTAAGATTGATGCTGCAACTGCCTCAGACGGACGTTCCCGTATTGCCACCCGTGTAAGGGACGCAGCTCAAGGTGATGCCGGAGATATAAGTATCTCTGCTGAAAGAGTTTCCCTTGAAAACGGCGGTCAGGTGTCGTCCGTTATAGAAGAATCTGCCCTGGGAGATGGTGGAAAAATTCATATTGGTGCATCTGATGATTTCCTTATCCATGGAAACAATCAATCTGGTATTTACAGCCTTATCGGCACAACAACATTATCAACTATGGGAGGATGCGGGGGAGATATTGTGATTGATGCTCCGGATGCGGCTGTCACCATGTCAGAAGGTGGGACTGTTCAGGCAGGAACTGCCGGTCCGGGTGATTCAGGAAATATTTTTTTTAATGTTAAAGGGGTGACTATTGTTAATGAGGCTGAAATTTCGACTTTTACAAAAGCTGAGAGTAAAGGCGGAGACATTACCATAACTGCCGGAGATTCAATTAATCTTAACAATGGAAAAATTGATCTGTCAAGCTATGGGGCAGGCTGCGGCGGGAAACTTTTTATGTCTGGCAGAAAACTTACCCTTGAAAATGGCAGTGAGGTGATGTCGGATGCATGGGACGAGGGAGATGCCGGAATGATTCAGGTTGACATTGATGGAGAAGCTACACTGGATAGCGTTTCTGCCATTGAGACGGCAACTAATGGCAGCGGATCTGCCGGGTTTCTTGAACTGGAGGTGGGGAGTTTAAATCTCCTTGATGGAAGCAGCCTCTATGCGGGTTCCTCTGGAATCGGGACCGGAGGAAGGGTGACGATAGATGTGAACGAGCGTTTTTTTATTGACAATAATTCTTTTGTTTCTTCGGGAATTTGGGACTCTGGGAAAGGAAGAGCTGGTTATATTCAAATTAAGGCAAGAGATATAGATCTTTTCAATGGCGGTCTCATGGACAACTCCACCTGGGGGGATCAGGATGCCGGAACCATTAGTGTGGAAACAGAAAATCTAAGGATACAAGGCAAGGGAATTATGACCGGCATTAATAGTAATGCGGAGGCAGGAGCGGGGAATGGTGGTGATGTTGAGATCCTTGTCAAAAATAGCCTGGAACTTCTCAACGGCGGACAAATTTCCAGCAACACCAGAGATAAAGGAGACGCAGGAAAGGTGAGTGTTGAGACGGACAGTTTGTACATAAATGGCGGAGGATATGATCAGTCTCAGTTTACCGGAATTTTCAGTGACACCCGCCTGGCACAGGGCAACGGGGGAGACGTTGAGGTGATGATCCATGGACAGGGAAAGATCCATGACGGCGGAGCGATCAGCTCAAGTGCTGATAACAGTGATGGTGATGCCGGCCGGGTAACAGTGACGGCGGCTGGACTTCTCATCAATGGGCAAAATCAAATTATTCAGACAGGTGTACTTTCTCGGTCATTAGGACCTTTGGGAAACGGTGGAGATGTTGAAGTGTCGATTATGGGTCGGCTTGACCTTTTAAATGGCGGCCAGATTTCTTCAAGTGTGAGTTCAGGAGCAGGAAATGGAGGCAGCCTAATGGTTGAAGCATCGGAAGTTTTTATAGAGGGTAAGGCTGATTCCTGGTTTGATGAGGAATATAACCCATCTTTACCAGTTGTGAATATTGTCAATAAAAACAGCAGATTAAAAATTGTGCCAATTTGTTCAAATATTTAATAATAACAGTTGGTTATACAAGTTATGTCTAAGTAACTTAGACGTAACGCCAATTTTTGCTTTATTTATCAGCGGGTTACGCTAACAATTGTCAGTCTAATAAAAAATGAGTATAACATGCTGAATTTATTGCCATTGTTTTGCAAGTGGTAAAGATGGGATATAATAGTTGGTTTGGTGGTGAAGCTTCCGGAATTTTCAGCACAACAGCAGGCTCCCTTTCTGGTGACCTTTCTGGCAGTTCAGGAACCATTACATTAGATGCTACAGACAGCCTTACCATAAAAAATGGCGGCAGAATCAGTTCGAGTTCTGAATGGAATGGAGGGGATGCCGGACAGGTGATCGTGGAATCAGATAAAATAACCATTCATGGTCAGGATAGCGGTATCTTCAGCAGTGCAGGATATGGATCTTTGGGCCGGGTGGGTGCGGTTTCCATTCTGGGCGTATCCATATCCATGGGCGATCAGGCCCAGATAAGTATCGCGGCTAATCAGACGCTGCTGCCCCCTGAATCGATTCTTTCAGAGATAAGTTCCAATGGTTGTGATTCAGGAATTTTTGTAACCACTAATCAACTTCACATTGATCAGGAAGCCCGGATCACAGCCGAAAGTAAAGGCAATGTACCGGCTGCATCAATAGATTTAAATGTAAACGAATTTGTGCTGAAAAACAACAGCTGCATCACCACCTCGGCCCAGGCAGCAGACGGCGGCCCCATAACCATCCAGGGCAGCAGTATCCTGGTCAGGGATTCACAGATCACCACTTCTGTGGAAGGTCTGTCCGGTGACGGAGGTAATATTACCATCACAGGGAGATCGCAGGATTCAGTTCCAGAAGATCCTATTGATACTTCAGACAATCAAATTGAGTGTTCTGATCATGGGATGCCCATTGATGACAATCCCGCTGATGTTCTTGCCCTTGACGGCGGGTTTATCCAGGCCAATACAGCGGCTGAAAACGCTCGGGGAGGGGATATCAGAATTAACACCAGGTCAGTGATTGCCCAGAAAGACAAGCTTTTTGTGGGCGGAGAAAAAGAAATTGAATTTGATCCAGAAAAGGGAATCAATGGGGTGCAGCTCGTGGTATCTAGGATTTTATCATTTGAAAAACATTAACAATATCAAATAGTTACTACAAATATCAAAAGGGATCAAAATGGTTAAATGGCTAAAATATGCAAAAAATTGCAAAAATC
>JAYEJJ010000043.1:0-6066 GCA_034660495.1 Thermodesulfobacteriota bacterium
GGCTAAAAATCGGCGACCTGCGGCCACTGGTCCTCAAACAGCTTGATTGTCGCAACGCCTGGCAGGGAAAAAGTCTGATCTCCTTTGGTTCTCAATGTTCCTGACAGGCAACCGCTGGGGGCTCTTATAGTTCATCGCAAATGAATTGATACTATGTTTATATTATTTAAGGTAAGAAGAGTATCTTTTCATCTGCGAACATCTATAATAGGTCCTTCCATAAAAACTTGATAACCGAGTTACAGATCCCTAAAGACTAATAAGATTAACCGCGAAAAAAGTCAAACAAAACATAAAATTAATTACACTGGACGGCATCCTTCATAATGCTTCAAAAGTAATTTACACTTTTTGTGTTTGATTTTTATATTTTTCGTCAAAATCAAGGTGTACATATTTTTCAAAATGATTTTTCAGGCGGTCATAGTCCCTGTTTTTATCGGGAAGATGTTTTCGATTCCGCCTGGAAAGGGAGTTTAATCCGATCATCTCCAGCCAGGCTGTGACAATGTCCGGGTTGTCAAAAAAAGCATGGATATAGGTGCCGAAGATTTTATGATTTCCAGACACGGCCCCGTCATTCTCACAACAGGCAATCTGATTTCTTGCGCTGATCTGGCACATGGGTTGTCCAGAGCCCCGTTTGGTCTCTCCCATGTGTATTTCATAGCCTGTTCCCTGGATAGAGTTCCACGTGAAACTGCTCCGGGTGGTTGTTTTGTCAGCCAGGATGGTGGTTTCTACATCAAGGAGGTGCAGGCCGGAAGTGCAGCCCTTATTGTCTTCAATGCCCATGGGGTCTTTAATTGTTTTTCCCAGCATCTGAAACCCGCCGCACACACCCAGTATGACACCGCCGGCCCCGGCATAGTCCTGAATCGCCGTTTCAAGTCCGACCTGCCTGAGCCAGTTCAGATCAGCCCTTGTATTTTTGGTTCCCGGAAGGATTACAGCACGGAAAACAGACAAGTCACAGGGCTGTTTTATAAAAATCACCTGCAGCCCCTGAATGGCGGTCAGGCCGTGAAAATCTGTAAAATTAGAAATATGGGGCAGGCGGATCACGGCAATTGCAGGCCTGGCGCTGTCAAGACCTGCTGCGGGCAGGGTCTCTTCAATTTCCACAGAATCCTCAGCATCGATTCTGAACCCAGTATACCAGGGCATCACCCCGAACACTGGTTTCCCGGTTTTATTCTCTATCCACTGAACCCCACCGCTGAAAAGGGAAATGTCCCCCCGGAACCGGTTGATGACAAATCCCTTAATTCTGTTTCTGTACTCAGGCGGCAGACATTCAAGGGTCCCTACAATCTGCCCAAAGACCCCTCCCCTGTGAATATCTGCAACAAGGATCACATCTGCATCCGCATATTCAGCCATGGGAAAATTAACAATATCCGACTGCATCAAATTAACCTCTGCACAGGAACCTGCACCCTCCATAATTATATAATCATAATTATCTGCCAGGCGGTCATAGGCCCTGCAGGCTTCATTGAAATAAAACGCTCTTTTGGTGTGATAGGTGCTTCCGGTGCTGTTTTCATAGGGCCGCCCGTTTAAAACAACCTGGGAACCGGTTTCTCCTGTGGGTTTCAGTAAAACCGGATTCATGTCCACGTGGGGGGCAATGCCGGCGGCTTCGGCCTGAACAATCTGGGCCCGGCCCATTTCCATGCCCTCAGCCGTCACACCTGAATTGTTTGACATATTCTGGGCCTTAAAAGGAGCCACCCGTATGCCCCTGTCTGAAAGAGACCTGCAGATGGCAGCCGCCACAATGCTCTTTCCCACATCTGAACCCGTACCAAAAACAGCTATACATTTTTTCCAGGGCCCTGATCTTCTGCATTCAACCATAATATCTCATCTTTTTATACTCGATCATCAAGTTTTTTGAATACCGCCGCCCTTCCATAAAAACTTGATAACCGAGTTATATCAATTTATTTTTCAATTCCCACCCGTGCCGTTACACCTTTTGCAAAATAATGTTTTATTTCCGTCATTTCCGTAACCAGATCGGCATTTTTTATCACATCCGGACCTGCCCCCCTTCCTGTGATGACAAGTTCCACATGCTCAGGCTTTATGTCCATCAGGTGTATCAATTCCTTTTCAGTAAAGAGATTGCAGGTTACGGCCGCATTTCCCTCTTCCACAATCACCAGATCATGCACTCCTTTTTCCAGCACTGAAACCAGCTTATTGTAACCGGTCTTTCCAGCTTCAATTTCTTCAGCTGTGGGTTTGCCCTTTACAAATCGGCCCAGCCCATACTGCTCAACGGTGATCTGATCTTTGAACCTTTCAAGGGCTTTTATTTCAGAGTAATCCCCAAGTTTGAGAAATTGAACAATATAAACTTTCAGACCGGCTCCGGCCGCCCTGACTGCCAGCCCCAGTGCGGCTGTGGTTTTTCCCTTACCATTTCCTGTATATACCTGAACATATCCTTTCATAAGACAATCCTTCATTTTTTTTATATGAAAGCCATCAGTACACAGCTATAGATGTTCGATAGTGAACTGATACCAATCTTACCTTCTATCTATAAGAGGAAGGACTCAATCCATATGCGAAGACCTATAACAGCTTTCATGCTTTTTTGGGCCTGTCAAGTCATGGATGTTATTTTGAAACAGCCGTTTAAAAGCGCCCAGCTGATGCCTGTCAGAACATGTGAACCCAAGGAGATCAGACTTTTGCTCTGCCAGACGTTAAAAACTTCAAATAGTTTGAGAACCAGTAGCCGAGGGGTGCCGATTTTTTAGCCTGGCAGGCCAAAAAGTCCTCCGACGCTCTCGTTCTTGATAAACAAACGCTGAGGGGCGGCGCTGTTCAAAAAAATTTGATGATCGTGTATCCACTGTGTTTCAACGGGAAACAGAATCCAGTGCGTATTTTTGTGAATATCCCCTGGGCGTGTACATAAAATCATCATAGGTTTCAGTGGCACTGCTTCCAACAAAAACAACCGTCTGCATATCAATTTCAGCCGCATCCATATCCTCCAGTGTGGTAATCAAAACCGACTGGCTTTCCCTCATGGCTGCAGTGACAATGCCCACCTGAGTATCACTGTCTCTATGTTCCATAATAATCTCCTTTGCCCGGGTAAGCTGCCAGTTCCGTTTCCGGCTTTTGGGGTTATACAGAACAATGACAAAATCAGCTGACGCTGCTGCTGCCAGTCTTTTTTCAATGGTTTCCCAGGGCGTTAACAAATCACTTAAACTGACAGCGGTAAAATCATGGGTCAAAGGCGCGCCAAGCAGTGAGGCACCGGCTGACAGGGCAGGCAGGGCAGGCAGCCCCGGCACTATTTCGATGGCCAGGCGGTTGGCGCTTTTTTCCGGTTGGATGGGTTCTCCCAAATCATACCGGACCAGAACAATATTTTTTTTCCTGCACATCTCAAAAACAAGACCTGCCATGGCATAAACCCCTGGATCACCCCCGGAAATCAAAGCGCAGGGTGTGCCGGACAGGGCATTGTTCACCGCTTTTGCCACCCGTTCAACTTCTTTTTTCATTCCCGTTGCAATAATCTCCTTGCCCTGAATTTTTTCCTTAATCAAATCAATATATGTGGTATATCCGGCCACAGCCCTGGCTTTTTTTAAAAGATCAACAGCCCTTTTTGTCATATAATCCCAGTGGCCAGGTCCGGTTCCTATGACAAACAGACAGGCCTGGTCCTGGCTGCAGCCAGGGTCACATTTCCCATTATCTTTTTGGGCACCACAAGACAGCCCCTGCCTGACGAAAGAATTGCTGCTGCTTCGCATACGCTTTTTACTCCCAGATACTTTTCTGCCATTTTGGATGGCGTTTTTATATTTTTAACAGTTCTCAGTTCGTCTCCTGAAAAAAACTTAAGCTCACGGTCAAGGGTTTTGGCACAATCCAGAAGACCTGTTTCATCTGCTTTTACATCAATTGAGGCCAATCTGCAAATACTTATCAACGACAATTTGGCTTGGCTGAACACCTTGTGAACAAAACTGAGGATTTCATCAGAAGTCGTGCCCCGGTTGCAGCCGATCCCAAGATGAAGAAGAACCGGCCGCACAATGAGCGTTTCACGTGGAACAGGCTGGATCACATCCGAACAGAAAACATCCAGGAGAGGATCATCAAAAGGGTATAAAGAGACAAGGGCTTTGGGAAGACAGGGGTGAATCAACGAATAAGGATCGTAGATCTTCATCCGTTTGTTCTGAAGAAACCCCATATTAACACGTTTGATCTGGCCTGGATTCTCAATGACAAGGGAGGCATTTCCTGCAATCACATCTATGGCAGGCAGATGGTTCACATCAGAGGCTGTGGTAATGACAGGAACTGCCCCTGTGATCTGGGACACTTTCAGGGCAAGCTGATTTGCACCGCCTATATGGCCGGACAATAAACTGACGGCATGGAGTCCCTTCTCATCCATAACAACCACTGCAGGGTCCAGGGTTTTTGATTTTAAAAGACCGGCAATAACCCTGATGGCAATCCCTGCAGCAAAAATAAAAACATGGCCTCTGTATTTAAAAAAATTGGCCTCCACAGCCGTGGCAAGGGATGAAAACGTATTAACCCTTTCAACCGGGCCGGATAGTTTATCTGAAACAAAAAAATCAGCTGACAATAATTGTTCTGTCAAACGCCGACCCAGTTGAAGGCCGCCGGGGGTTAACGCCCAAACTGCTAAAAAATTATCTTCCACTGGTTCTATACACATGGGAAAAGGCAGCATCGTAAAGTCTGGATTTTTTGGCCGAAAAATTTCCTGCACAGGCTTCTACCGCACGGCCGACAAGGATAACCGCCTGGCGGTCTATTCCCTCGTCTTTTACTGCTTTTGATAAATTTTTAATTAAGGTGGTTATGATTTTTTCTTCTGGATGACTCACTTTAAAGGCAACCGCTGCCAGGCTGTCTTCTCCGTAATGATCGGATAGAATCTTTTCAACCCGGTCAACATGATCCATACTCAGATAAATCGCCATGGATGTTTTATGGGCGGCAAGGCTTTCAAGAGACTCCAGTTCCGGCACCGGGGTTCTGCCGGAAATTCGTGTAAAAATAAGGGACTGGGTGATTTCAGGCAGGGTAAATTCCATTTTCATGGCCGCGGCCGCGCCAAAAGCTGCGGTCACACCGGGTATAACCCTGCACGGAATAGAGAGGTCTTCAAGGGCCTGGATCTGTTCGCGGATGGCACCGTAAAGGGAAGGATCTCCTGTGTGCAGGCGGACAATTTTTTGTTCATCCCTATACCGGGCTGCTAACAAAGAAACAATGCTGTCCAGGGTCATGCCGGCACTGTTCACAGCCTCTGCTGACTCTTTTTTCCATATAAGCAGGGCCCGGGGAACAAGGGACCCGGCATAAATAATAATATCTGCATTGGCTAAAGCATTCCGGGCTTTAAGGGTTATCAGTTCCGGGTCACCAGGCCCTGCGCCTGCAAAAATCACGGGATTACTCATTTTTATTCACTTCCTTTGTTTTACATCCGGTTATGATCCAGACAGAATTTCGGGCTTCCAGCCTGTCACCAAAGGGCATGGATCTGGATGCAGCCGCCTGAATCTGTACAAATTCAACGCTAAACCCGTTTTTTCTTAAAACCGCTAAAGTCAACTCAAAATTCTGTACAATCACGGTATTTACCACGATGATCCCGTTTTGAGAAAGTCTTTTACAAGAAAATTTGGCATCCTTCATAAGTACTTTACACTTTTTATTTTTTTTAACCATGAAACACACGAAAGGCACGAAAAATATAAAAATCAAACACAAAAAGTGTAAACTACTTTTGAAGCATTATGAAGGATGCCGAAAATTTCAGAATTTTTAAAAGGTTTCTTGTCCCGCCTTGAAAACAAATAAACATTCGGCACAATATGCACAACTTATTTTAACTTGATGCCTAAATCATATGAGTGTGACCAAAATCAAGCAGGTATCTTTTCTTTTATATTCAGGGCATTATAATCATCAGCAGTCAAAATATTTCCTCTTGCATGGCTGATAAAGAACTCCCAGTATTCATCCCAGTTTTTA
>JAYEJJ010000044.1:0-24874 GCA_034660495.1 Thermodesulfobacteriota bacterium
AACAGGATAAAAACAACTAAACGAAACGTAACTTTATAAATAGCCCCTTCAGGGGCTTTCCCATAGCAACGCCCCCTTCGGAGGGGGCTTCCTCATACTACCCGCTATGCGGGTATAGTAGGTGATTTTTCCATCTTTGTCAAGATACCATAAAGTTTCATGTATAATTGTTTGCTGTGTGCTGTATGTCAATTGTCTTGGAATGATTTCACCATAAATCGGATTTGATATAATAAGCCCGGCAGTTTGCTTTATCAATCCAAGGTCTTTACAGTATGCAATATCATCATCCGGCAAACTTGAAATATTGGGTTCCCCATGGAGTATTGGTCCAATTATATTTTTTACTCTTTCTTCTTTTAGTTTGTCAGCAAGCTGATCAAAATGGGTTTCACGTCTTAAAATGGGTTTCACGTCTTAAAACAAGGTTTTCCTTTGCCTGATCAATCATCTCTTTTGTGATACTGTTTGATCTATCCCGCCCCTGTTTCATTTCAAAACAGGTTTCATAACAAAGAGCATTTACAAGCCATGGCTGGCCGTTGGTGTAATACCATACAGCCTCTTTTGCGTTTGCGGTAAATTTTTGTCCTGTCTCCTGTTCATGCTGTACCATCAGCTTTGCTGTATCATTTTTTGTAAAATCCCCAAGCCTTAAGGATTTCGCCTTTATATTAAATGCACTTCCTCCGGTGATTATATTTTTTTCTTTATCAGAATGAATCCTGTAATCACAAATATCCCTGACACCGCATAAAATTATTGATGATGGAAACCTTTCCGGCCGGTTGTTATACCCTTCTCTGATCTGTCTTAAAATTGAAATCAGCGTATCCCCCACAAGGGAGTCAATTCATCAATCAAAAGTACCACAGGTTTTTCCATATGTTCACACCATTGAGCAACCATTTCAACAAAAGCTGCAAAAGGGCCTGATGAGTTAAGAACACTTTCCCAGTTCTCCTGAAAAAAACTGTCATTAAAAAACCACTTTATCTGGGATGCAAGTCTTGAAAGGATTGCACGCATTGCCTGTTCAACATTTTCCCGGGCAGCCTGGGCAGGTTCTACATTAAAGTAAACACACCCTTTTTGTTCAAATGATCAGCAAGGGCATTTAATGAGGTTGTCTTGCCTGTCTGCCTCGGTGCATGCAGGATAAAATATTTTTCCTGGTCGATTAGAGATTCAATATTTTCAAAATCAAAACGTTCTAATGAAGAAAGCAGATAATGTTTTCTTGAATTTACAGGTCCTGCTGTGTTAAAAAAACGGGCATCCTTCATATTCTCATAAAAGTAGTTTACACCTTTTTTGAAAACGTTCCTGAAAAACGGAGTTTGGCTTCAGCAAGTGTAAAGTGGGAATGAAGGATGCCAAAAAACGCATGATTTACATCCCTTAGATAAATATTTTGTTCTTTTTATTTTAAGTAGAGTTCCGCTTCTCTGGCAAGGTCTGAGTCTGGCGAGAACTGGATGACCGCTTTCCAGGACGGCTTTGCCTTTTCCCCCTGGCCGGTTGCTTCATAGGATTTTGCAAGGTCATAGTGAAGAACAGCAATCTCAGGGTTTTCCTTGACCGCTTTTTTAAGAAGGGTCAGTGACAGGTGGGCCTGCTCGGTTTTTAGATTGGTGGTGGCCAGGCCGTGGATGGCGTTTATGAAATCAGGCTTGATGTCAAGGGCTTTTTTAAAATTTTCCTTGGCTTTTCTGTATTCCTTTTTCTCCAGATAGGCCCATCCCATATTACAATAGGGTTTTTCCGGGGTGGCATAGAGCAGTTCATCTGTGATGCTTTCAAAGCATTCTATGGCCGGATCCCATTTTTTCTGCTTTAAATAGGCCGATCCCAGGTTGTTTTTGGCGGGTATATAGTCGGGTCTCAGGGCAACTGCTTTTTTAAAATGCTGTTCAGCCAGTTCAGGCCTTTTTTTTGCCATATAGGCCAGCCCCAGGTCATTTTGAAGAAAGGGATCATCAGGGATTGTTTTTTCGGCATTAAGGAGTTCCTTGAGGGCAGCTGTAGGGTTTCCCTGGGTTAAATAGGCCTCCCCCAGATCTCTTGTGGCCAGGGCTATTCTTTTCTTGTGTGTTGAGGTCGACTGGACGCCGCAGCCTGTAAGTAAAAAAAGACAGATAAAAATGCCTGCTGTTTTTGATACTGTTTTTCTATTCATGGGATAACTCCTTATTGTTTAACCGATTTTGAATGGTTTAACTTGATGATCGAGTTTAATCAATTTTAATTTTATCTCTGTCATCTGGATGCTGGCTGTCACCGGGCTCCAGGAATAAAACAGCGATATTCTTTTTTTCCAGAAAGGATTTTGAATCAAAATCAAGCTGTTCCTCAGCCAGTATAACGCCCTGGCGGTGCTGGCTTCCTTCCCTGCTTTGCCCTCCCGACTTTACATACAGGCCTGAAATGGGGACTGCCGAGCCCTGACGGTTGACAAAGGCTGGATTTCGGGTTGTGGAAATGCCAAGGTGTTTGAATAATTTACCGGCCATTTCAATGAGGGTTTCCTCCGGAGCAAAGGAAATCATGGTGATGTTTTTTTCTTTCAGGGCATTAAAGGCGGCGTTGCCGTAAATACGTCCAAAATTTAAAAAAACTTCGTTTTTGTTGTTTTGTACAATTTTTCCAAGGGATGTCTTGATTTGCGCTTTTCCTATAAAAAAGCTGATTTCTGCATCCCGAATATAGGTAAGGCCTGTTAAACAGATCAGCTCAATCAAAGCAGCTTTTTTTTCTTTAGGCAGGTTTTTTTCTTTTTTCTCAGATTTTTTTATTATAACTTCTTTTTTTACAATATCCTCAATCGGCATGGTTTTTACATTATTGTAAAACTGGGAAAGCCGGTCGGTAATGTCCCTGGTATCAGCCAGATGCCGGGGGATAAAAATGAGTCTGTCCCTGTTTTCAAATTTAGCCATTGGGGTGGTTTCAAGGTCAATCATGATTTCAGACCCGTCTTTTCCCGGAAAAAAATATCTGCCCTTAATCAGCAGATCTCCCTTGCGTTTTAAAACATATTGCCTTAGGGCTTCTTTTGTCTGTTGGGTGAGTTTGATTTTTTCACGGGTCAAAGGCTGCCTGATTTCCTGGGTGTCTGCATGGGGATGTCCGGAGAACAGGGCGGAAAACCAATTCTGGGAAAGCAGGTTTGGGGCAGGCAGAAAAAGGGTTGAACCAACGTAGATCAGATTCGGGTCCTTCAGGGAGGGATTGGCAATTTTCAAAGCGTGCATCCCTTTGGCGGTGAGAACGCCTTCTTTATTTAAAAAAACAGGATCTATAAGTTCTGATACAGTGTCTCCAGGGGTGATCCGGTATGACTGGATAAAGGGTTTTATTTTGTCATGGGTCAAAGACAGTTTTATAATGGGTACATCCACAAGCCCCGGGCTGCTTTCCCTGTAATCATCTTTTTTGATTATTTTCAGGGGGATCAAAATCAGCTGGCCGGGCTGTATGGCATCAATATTATTTATTTTTGGATTGATCTGTTTAAAAATATCCAGAAACAGGGGGAAATCCGCTTCGGAAATCGTGCCTTTTTTTCTGAATATTTTATAGAGCCAGTCATTCCTTGAGACTGTGTAGGGATCACACAGTACTTTTTTGTTTTTGTAGGGCAGAACCGAGTATCTTTTTACTGAGGTCTCAAGGGTCTCAATTGTGTTTCCCTTAGGGGATGCAGAACATACCCAGGTGAAACACATGCTAAAACTTGACAGGATGACAATAAAAAAATACGTTGTTTTTCTCATGGTGTTATTTTCAGTGCTAATTTCTCAGCGATTTTCCTGGAAATATCATCGGCAAACGCGGTAAAGTCCTTTTGGGAAAGCGGGGCGCCCTGGCCGGGGATATTTTTTTCATTGTCCGGCATTATCAATTGAGGCGCGTTTATAAATTCAGGCCTTGATTTTATATTATAATCTTCAGGCATTGTGTTTCCAAAGTACAGATCCTGGAATCCGGAAAATTTTATGGCATGGGCGGTTGCATCCAGAACAGCGGTCTCGTCCTCTGACATGATGTTTTCCTGAACCGCCTTTACAAGACCGGCAAGGGACTCTCCGCCCTGGGTGCAGGCAATATGGCCATTGCGGTTGGCCTCCAGCTGCCAGTCCATAATGTCTTGTTCCCTGACCTGCACCACAAATATTTTTTTCTCCTGGGCTGTGTTGTTATACCGTTCTGCAATGCGTATCACCCTTGGCATGGAAACCGGGTTGCCGATCATGGCGGCCTGAGCCACACTGGGTTTGACATTGACGGGTTTGAATTTTCTTTTGTCCGCATCAGGTTCCAGGTAGTACTGGAATACCGGGTCTGCGTGTTCAGACTGAACCCCGATGATTTTGGGCAAAGTTTTGATGATGCCTGTGTGAAAGAATTTTAAGAACCCGTTCATGACGGCTGAGATGTTTCCTGCATTGCCGATGGGAACCACAACAGCCTTTTGTTCCATTTCATATTCAAAATCCTGGGCAATCTCAAAGGAAAAGGATTCCTGTCCCAGAATGCGCCAGGCGTTTTTGGAGTTCAACAGGGCCACCGGGTATTCAGTGGAGAGTTTTTCCACAATTTTCATGCAGTCGTCAAAAACACCGGGAATTTCAAACACATTTGCCCCGCTGCCCAGGGGCTGGGACATCTGCTGGGGGGTGACCTTCTTATGGGGCAGCAGTACAGCAGACTTGATATCAGGGGTCAGGTAGGAGGCATACAGGGCTGCCGCTGCAGAGGTATCCCCGGTGGAAGCACACACAGCAATGATTTTAGATGCCAGGTTCTGGTCAAGGAGAAATTTGATATACGAGAGTGCGCTTGCCATGCCCCGGTCTTTAAATGAAGCGCTGGGATTCTGGCCGTCATTTTTGTAGAAGAATCTGGCCCCTGCTTTTTTCTGAAGGCGCTGGCTGGCTTCAACAACAGGGGTGTGTCCTTCCCCAAGGTAGACAATTGACTCAAGGGGAATGCTGGGACCGAGAAATTCATGGTATCTGTATATTCCCTTGAGGGCAGGTATGTTGAGCATTCTCCGGTAGTCAAAGATCTGCTGCCATGTGCTGCCGGGAATGTCTTTTAACTGATCAAAGTACCTGTCTTCAATGAGGAGCACCTCTCCGCATTCAGGGCAGACGTAAAGGAGCGTTTCAATTGAAAATTCCCGGGCGCACCCAAGGCATCTGTAAACTGGGTCTCCCTTTGGCTCTGGAATAATAAAGGGTTTTATATGATCAGGAAAATTGTCAATTTTCATTGGAAATAACCTCCATCCCTCCCATATAGGGGATTAAGGCTTCAGGAATTTTCACGGAGCCGTCTTTTTGCTGGTTGTTTTCAAGAATAGCGGCCAGGCATCTGCCCACAGCAAGTCCTGATCCGTTCAGGGTATGCAGAAATTCAGCCTTTTTCTGCCCTTTTCTTCTGAATTTTATATTGGCTCTTCTGGCCTGGAAGGCCTCGCAGTTGCTGCACGATGAGATCTCTCTGTACTTGTTCTGGCCCGGCATCCACACCTCGATATCATAGGTTTTTGTGGCGGCAAAACCAAGATCTCCGGTGCACAACGTGACCACCTGGTAGGGGAGATCCAGTCGTTTCAGAATCTCTTCAGCATTTAAAAGAAGGCTTTCCAGTTCATCATAGGAGGTTTCAGGGGTGGTGTATTTTACCATTTCAACCTTGTTGAACTGATGCTGACGGATCAGTCCCCTGGTATCCTTTCCATAGGAGCCGGCCTCTGAACGGAAGCAGGGGGTATAGGATGTCAGCTTGATGGGCAGATCTGATTCATTGACCACTTCTTCTGCATGGATGTTGGCCAGCGGTACTTCAGATGTGGGGATTAAATAGTAATTTGTACCTTCCAGCTTAAACAGATCTTCCTCGAATTTGGGAAGCTGGCCTGTGCCGGTAAGGCTTTTCCTGCTGGCAATAAAAGGGGGAAGCACCTCGATATAGCCGTGTTCACGGGTATGGATATCCAGCATGAAGTTGATCAGCGCCCTTTCAAGTCTTGCGCCTGCTCCCATGTACAGGGCAAACCGTGATCCGGTTATTTTGGCTGCCCTGGCAAAATCCAGTATGCCAAGGCTTTCGCCTATCTCTTCATGGGGCCTGGGTGAAAAATCAAAACCAGGTGGGGTTCCCTGGGTTTTTACCAGTAAATTGTCTGCTTCATCACTGCCCTCGGGCACATCCGGGTGGGGAAGGTTGGGAAGGGTGATCATAAAATCATGGATAAAGGACTCAATTTTTTCCAGCTCTTTTTCAAGGCCCTTTATCTTTTCTGACACCCCCCGCATCTCTTTTATGGGATCATCTGCATTCTGACCCTGTTTTTTCATTTCAGCTATTTTATCTGAAACAACATTCCTGTCATGTCTCAGGCCCTCGATTTCCTGTAAAAGTTCTCTTCTTTTTGTTTCATTTCTGGAAAAATCCTTAAAGTCGGCTGTTGCCTTTCTTTTTTCCGCAACTGTTCTGACCTGATCCAGATTTTCTCTAATATACTTTATTTCCAGCATTTTTTTATTCCTGTCTGCCCCTTTTTACATGAGTTTTTCAAGTTTTAATCAATAAAATGAAAACTATCACGGGGGTATAATTCAGTCAATGATTATTGTAGGTTGACAATTTAAGCGTTTTGTATAATATTTCTATAAATTATTTTTTCTGTGGAGATATGTTATTTATGGAAGAAGCCAGAGACAGTAGAAAAAACGTACTAAAGGAAACCGCTGACAGGCTGACCAGATTTTCACATGAAGAGCTGACGGATAAATCAGACCTGGTTGAAGAAAAATTGTTTACTTTTGCCAATTTTATAGAGGCAGATCATGCTTTGTTTTATTTACAGCGGAACAGTGAAATACCAACAAAAAATATCATAAGAAAATCCCTTGAAATAAAAAAGGGTGTTGTGCTTCCGGCCTTTTCTGAGTCAAAGCATTCAATACAGCTTTTCTGTATTACAGATTTTGACAGGGATCTGATCATGGGAGAGTTTAATGTGCTGGAGCCTGACCCGGAAACCTGTAAAAAAATTCCCCTGGAGGAAATAGATATAGCCGTGATCCCGGGGCTTGCCTTTGATGAAAAAGGCGGGCGGATCGGTTTTGGTGAGGGGTTTTACAATAGATTGATCCCACGGCTGCCTGAAACTACCCGCAAAGTAGCCCTTGCCTATGAAGAGCAGATAGCAGATCAGATCGAAATGGAGTCCCGCAAGTACAATATTGATATTATAATTACAGATAAAAGAATCATCTATAAAATATGATCATTCAAAGTAAAAGAAATGTATACATGAACAGTGAACCTGGAAAATTTGTCCGCTGGCGGCGGGACATGGTAAAAAAACAGATCATCCGCCGTGGAATTACTGATCCCAGGGTGATCGCTGCCATGGAAAAGGTCCCGAGACATCTTTTTGTCAGCGATGCCCTTACAGAAAGCGCTTACAGTGATTTTCCCCTTCCCATTGGAGAGGGTCAGACCATTTCCCAGCCCTATATTATTGCCGAGATGACCCAGAGCCTTGGGCTTACCGGAAATGAACGGGTCCTTGAAATCGGAACCGGTTCAGGGTATCAGGCAGCGGTTCTGGCGGAAATTGTTTTCCGGGTATACACCATAGAAAGGAACAACCCCCTTTTTATGAGAACAAGACAGTTGTTTGATGACCTGAAATATCATAATATTGTGGCCGCTTATTCCGACGGCACCCAGGGATGGAAGGAGGAAAGTCCCTTTGATGCCATTATTGTGACAGCAGGCGGGGAAAAGATCCCCCAGCCCCTGATTGATCAGCTTGCCCTGGGCGGAACCCTTGTCATGCCCGTGGGCGGACATTTCAGCCAGGAGCTGATCAGAGTACACAAGGAAAAGGACGGCATTACCACAACAAATCTTGGGGGATGCAGATTTGTCAAGCTTATCGGCCAGCATGGGTGGAAAGAATAATTCATGCTTAAACGTCTCTACGACTGGGTCCTTCAATGGGCAGACCGGCCTGGTGGACCCTGGGCGCTTTTTTTGCTGGCCTTTGCCGAGTCCTCTTTTTTTCCTATTCCGCCGGATGTCCTTTTAATCGCCCTTGCCGTGGGCCGGCCGAAAAAATCTATTCATTTTGCCCTTGTGTGCAGCCTGGGTTCCCTGTTGGGCGGGTGTCTTGGCTATTTCATCGGGTGGCAGTTCATGGGGAGTGTGGGGGAGAGTATTATTTCCTTTTACGGGCTTACGGAAAAAATAGAACATATGGCCTGTCTTTACAGAGATTATGATGCCTGGGCCGTATCTATTGCCGGATTTACTCCCCTTCCCTATAAATTGTTCACCATTACAGCCGGGGCTTTAAGTGTCAGTTTTCCTGTGTTTTTCATAGCATCTGCATGTTCAAGAACACTGAGGTTTTTAATGGTGGGCGGACTTATATTTGTTTTTGGTCCGAAAATTCAAATATTCATCAATAAATATTTCAATATCCTGTCCATTGTTTTTGTTGTTCTCCTTGTGGCGGGATTTGCAGCAGTTAAATTCCTTTTTTAAAACAAGGGTGAGATTTAATGGTCTTTTTTTGTCTGGCTTTTGGCAGGTAAAAAAATTATCAACAAAAAAAACATCATGATTATAAAACTGATTGTTAAAAAATTGAAAAGTGCGGCTGCAGATCTGCTTCCCATTGTCCTGGTGATTGCCTTTTTTCAGATTTTTGTGATCAAGCAGCCTCTGCCCCAGGCCGGAGATGTTTTTTTCGGCGCCCTTCTTGTGGTTGCCGGCTTAACCCTCTTTGTCCAGGGATTGGAGATGGGGCTGTTTCCCGTAGGTGAGACCATGGCCCATGCACTGGTCAGAAAGGGCAGTGTCTTCTGGCTGCTGGTTTTTGCCTTTGCCCTGGGGTTTTCAACCACTGTGGCCGAACCTGCCCTGATTGCCATTGCCAGGGAAGCCGCAGATATTGCCGCCCAGGGGGGGCTCATTGATCCGGACAGGAAAGTGCTTGCCAGGTATGCCTTTGGCCTCCGCATGTCTGTTGCCTTTTCCGTAGGTCTGGCTATTCTCATAGGGGTATTGCGGATTATCCGGGGATGGCCGATTCATTATCTGATAATCGGCGGTTATATCGGGGTGATGCTGATCACCATGATTGCACCGGAAGAAATCATCGGCATTGCCTATGATGCGGGAGGTGTAACTACATCCACCATCACCGTGCCCCTGGTTGCAGCCATTGGTGTGGGCCTGTCTTCTTCCATCAAGGGGAGAAGTCCGCTTGTGGACGGGTTCGGACTGATTGCCTTTGCCAGTCTGCTGCCCATGATTTTCGTCATGGGATATGGATTGCTTGTTTTTTAAAAAGAGATGGGTGTATGGATTTTTTGTATGAATTTTTAAATGTGTTCATTGCGACCTGCAGAGATGTGCTGCCCATTGTCTTACTGGTTGCCGGGTTTCAGTTTTTTGTGCTGCGCCAGCCCATTCCCCATCTTAAGCAGGTGCTGGTTGGAGCGGTTTATGTGGTCATCGGGCTGGCCCTGTTTTTGGCAGGGCTTGAAAAAGCCCTGTTTCCCCTTGGAAAAATTATGGCCGCTCAATTGTCAGATCCTGTGTTTATTTACGGGTCAGAAGACATTGTCCAGTCAGACTGGAAAGCCTATGTATGGATTTATCTTTTTGCTGCAATGATCGGTTTTGCCACAACCATTGCCGAGCCCTCGCTGATTGCTGTGGCATTTAAAGCCAATGAAGTTTCTGCCGGCACCATCAGTCAATGGGGGTTGAGGCTCACGGTTGCCTTTGGTGTTGCCTTTGGTATTACTCTCGGAACCTTCCGCATCGTTACAGGCACCCCGCTTTACCTGTACATACTGGCCGCCTATATTATTGTTATTGTTCAAACGGTTTTTGCGCCCAAAACCATTATCCCCCTGGCCTACGATTCAGGCGGCGTCACCACTTCAACCGTAACCGTGCCCCTGGTGGCTGCCCTGGGGCTTGGACTGTCCGCAACTGTACCGGGAAGGAATCCTGCCCTGGACGGGTTCGGCCTGATCGCCTTTGCCAGTGTCTGTCCAATTATATCGGTCATGGGATATGCGCAGTTGATGTACTGGAAAAATAAATAATGGAGGATTTTTATGCGATTCAAGGTTATTCTCTCTACTGTAAAACCTGATATATCCGACCGTGTGGTTGATGCGGCAAAAGAGGCAGGCGCAACCGGGGCAACCATCATACCGGCAAGAGGTACCGGCATCAAGGAGGCAAAAACATTTTTCGGCCTTTCTCTGGAAGCCCAGACCGATGTGATTTTGTTGCTTCTGGAAGAACACCTGGTTAATCCTGTTCTGGATGCCATCCGAGCCGCCGGGGAATTTCACAAGCCCGGAACCGGCATCGCCTTTGTTCTGCCTGTTGACAAAATTGCCGGTCTGGAAAGTCAGATGGAGAAATTCAAGGAAGATGTTCAAAAGCGGTATCTTTAAACGCGGTGTTTTTAAACTTGGTATTTTTAAACCGGTATTTTTAAACCGGTATATTTAAACCGGTATATTTAAACCGGTATATTTAAACAAGGAGGCGTTCATGGCAGGTGCTGATAAAAAAGAAATCTTTGCAAGGGATGTGATGAATACAAAGATTGTCACCATTGACGGCCTGGCCACAGCCAGGGAAGCCGTTGAAAAAATGCACACAGAAAATGTGTGTGAGCTTATTGTGAACAAAAGAAGCCCTGACGATGCCTGGGGTATCCTTGTTTACCAGGATATTGTCAGAGGGGTGGTGCTGACTGATTTGACACCGGATGAGGTCAATGTGTATGAATTAATGACCAAGCCGGTGATTACGGTTCCCGCTGATATGAATATCCGTTATGCTGCCCGCCTGATTTATAACGCCGGCGTCAGACGAGCGCCGGTTGAGGAAAATGGAGAACTGGTGGGAATTATAACCATGGCTTCCCTGGTTCTGGGGAATAAATTATTCTGATGCCTCAGCTGTCTTTTCAGAATAAAGCCCTGAATTGCCCTCTGCCCGACGGTCATTTCATTGAAAAAAAGGGGTTTGATTTTAAATTTGCCCCCGCTCTGTGCAGGACGTGTAAAGGGTTCTGCTGCAGGGGGGAACCCGGTGATATCTGGATTTCTCCCCGGGAAATTGAGGCGGTGTGCGCGTTTTTAAAGATAAATATTATTGACAGTTTTGATATCTACTTTGACAGGGTGGACAATTGGATATCCATTAGAGATGCGTTTTCCGGAGGTGAATACCGCTTCCTTGATCATAAGGGACGCTGTTCCATATATCCGGTCCGGCCGAAGCAGTGCCGCACCTTTCCCTTCTGGGAATCCTTTAAATATAGAAAAAAAGAAGATCTTGCACACCAGTGTCCCGGCATTGTTTTCTTATAACCCACATGATGCGCAGCATCACAACAAACCATGAGACTTGAATTGTACCGCGTCTTGTTTCTTGTATCTTGTTTCAAGTTTCTTATAAACCCCATGTCCTGACGGACACAACGAAGCATGAAACAGGAGAGTGCCGCCGGGGGCTCTTAATCGGCTGTTTTATATAAACCGGCATGAGCAGCGTGCTCACAACGAAGACAGGGTCGTAGATAAGGAAGATCCCTTATATCCTGGCTTATTTTTGTGCATTAAAGAAATTTTTTATGAAATGAACAAATGTCTCTGCAATGGGTGACAGGGTCCGTTTTTTGTGGGTGGTAATGTAAAAGCTTCTTTTCAGATTCAAATCATTAACAGAAAGGGCTTTTAACCTGCCGCTCTTTATATATTCTTCAACGGCAATCACAGACAGTATTGAAATCCCGGCGTTGTTTATAATTCCCTGGATAACAGAGGCGGTGTTGCCGAGGCGTGCAATGATTTTTAATCTGTCCGGTGTAAATCCTGCATTAGTCATGGTTTCTGTTATGGTTGTCCAGGTGCCTGAGCCCTTTTCCCTGGCAATGAACAATTCTTTGAAAAGGGAAGGGCAGTCGATTTGCTCCAGGTCTGCCCATTTGTGGGATGCCGGAACAATGAGCTTCATCTCATCGTCAATGAGTTTTTCCTGAATCAGGCTGGGGTGGGTAATTTCTGCTCCGACGATTCCGGTTTCAATTTCACCTTTTAAAACAGTGTCAATGATTTCTGCGGTATCTCCGGTCCGCAGATGAATGAATATGTCCGGGAAATCTGCGGCAAAGGGGCCCAGGATTCTGGGTATAATATATCCTGAAGGAATGGTGCTGCCGCCAATGACAAGGTCACCTTTTATATTTCCCAGAAAATCATTCATCACAGATTCTGTTTCCCCGGTCAGGGACAGCAGCCTGCTGGCATAGGAAAAAAGTAGCTTTCCCGCTTTTGTGGGAACAGCCTCCCTGCCCAGGCGGTCAATCAGGGTGCAGTTGAAATGGGTTTCCAATTCCTTTATGTGACTGCTTACCGTTGGCTGGGAGATATGTACGGCTTTTCCTGCCCTGGAAAAGCTTTTATGGGTGACCACACTTGTAAAGACTTTAAGCTGCCAGAGATCCATGAGCGTCAGTCGTTTTTACGGGAGAATTTTTTTTCCATCCTGCATTTTACCGGACCGGGAACCATTCCAGTAATATCTCCGCCAAACATGGCAACTTCCTTTATAATGGAGGAGCTGGTAAAAATCCAGCGCAGGCCGGTCATGAGAAATACCGATTGAATGTCTCTGTTCAGCCGGCGGTTCATAAGGGCCATCTGAAATTCATTTTCAAAATCTGAAATCGCTCTCATGCCCCTGAGCAGGGCAACGGCATTGTGCCTTCTGGCATAATCCACCACAAGACCGTCAAAGGAATTCACCAGTATATTTTTATTGTTTTTAAAACTCTTTTTAATCATCTCAAGCCGTTCTTCAACGGAAAAAAGACAGGTCTTGGCAGGATTGTGCATGATCGCCACAATGACTTTGTCAAAAATCTTCAGGCCTCTTTCAATGATATCAATGTGGCCGTTGGTTAAAGGGTCAAAAGATCCGGGGTAGATGGCAGTTTTAGGTGTGTTTTCCATGGATATAAGCTCCGTTTTCAATACATTCATTGCGGACAGATTCCTGTGTTCGGGTAAAAAATGTTATCAGGCTCCTTGAATATTTCCTTTGGTCCATAATGTCAAGTCCTGAAATGCTTTCAACCCCTTTTTCCTTTACAGAGTGCTCAGCGATGATAAGGGTATCTTCTCCCATTGCCTGTCTTAAACCTGGATCAGTCAGGGCAGCCTTGAGAAAATGTCCGCCGTAGGGAGGGTCCATGAATATGAGATCAAATTTTTTTTTCTCAAGATCAAGATTAAAAGGAATGACCTGCCGGGTCAGGTCCTGGCAGATAAGGGTTGCCCTGTCATGGCATCTGCACAATTCTATATTTTTTTTAATAACAGCACAGGCCGTCTGTGAAACATCGATAAAGCAGACCTCTTCTGCCCCCCGGCTGAGGGCTTCAAGGCCAAGGGCGCCTGTTCCGGCAAACAGATCAAGCACCTGTGCGCCAATGGTCCTTTGTCCAAGGATATTGAAAACAGCCTCCCTTGCCCTGTCCGATGTGGGCCTTATGTCTCTGCCCGGGATACTGGAGAGCTTTTTTCCCTTGTTTGTTCCGCTAATTATTCTCATATAACACTTTCATATAACCCACATGCCTTGACAGAAACAACAAAGCATGAAAGCTGTTAGCTGAGTACTGATGGCTGATGGCTGATGGTTTTCATATAAACCGGCATGCCCGGCTCATGATCATCGACCCGGCCATAACAAAGAATGAAATTTGTATGAGGCCGGTCCCTGTTTTCTGTCTTTTGTTCCAGTTTCTTAAAAAATAAGTAAAGTGTCCCTATATTTTTTGTTCACGGGTGGTGAAGCCGTTGGTCAACGGCCCAGCATATCTGACAGGTCGGAAGGGGCCACACCGGCCTTTTCTGCAGCAGACTGGATATCTCCCTTTTCCTGCATGAGTTTTTGTTTAAGAAACGCCTGGTCAAATTGTTTTCTGGCATCCTCAAGCCGTGTCAGTTTCAGAAGATGATCAATCTGGCTGCCTGCCCTGTCCGTTTTTTCATTGTTGTAGGGAGCGG
The DNA here is from genome assembly GCA_034660495.1 of Thermodesulfobacteriota bacterium. Classification (GTDB taxonomy): domain Bacteria; phylum Desulfobacterota; class Desulfobacteria; order Desulfobacterales; family Desulfobacteraceae; genus DATFJZ01. The sequence continues at coordinate 14,139 of JAYEJJ010000044.1, forward strand.
GTATGTCTGAAAACTCAATGCAGCTGCCCCGGGTCATGATGGAGAGCCGTTCAATGAGATTTCTAAGTTCCCTTACATTCCCGGGCCAGTGATACTGCATCAGAAGATCAATCGCGTCTTTTTCAATGGTCTTTGGGGTGTCTTTGTTTTTCCTGGCAAAGGAGGCAAGAAAGATATCCACCAGTATGGGGATATCTTCCTTTCTGTCTCTTAGGGGCGGGACGTGGACAGGAATCCCGTTCAAACGGTAAAAAAGGTCTTGTCTGAATCTGCCTTTCTGGATCTCGTGTTCAAGGTTTTTGTTTGAGGCTGCAATTATTCTGACATCCACCTGCAGGGTCCTTCCCCCGCCGATCCTCTGAAAGGTTTTAGATTCCAGGGTTCTTAGAATTTTTGCCTGGGTTGCCAGGTTCATATCCCCGATTTCATCCAGAAAAAGGGTGCCGCCGGAGGCCAGTTCAAATTTTCCCTTGTTTTTGGCAGAGGCTCCCGGAAAAGCGCCTTTTTCGTGACCAAACAGTTCCCTGTCTATGTTTTCAGCAAGTATGGCCGCGCAGTTGACAATGATAAAAGGCTCTTCCGGCCGGGAACTCAATTGATGGATGGTTCTTGCGGCAAGCTCCTTTCCAGTGCCGTTTTCTCCTGTGATGAGAATTGAGGTGTCAAAGGGGGCGGCGTTCATTATTTCCATATTCAATTTTTGAACTGCCTGGCTGGACCCGTTTATGGAGTTTTTTTCAATGCTTTTTTTTCTCAAGTATCTGTTTTCTTCTTCAAGACGTCTGAAATGAAGGGCATTGTTGATGGTTATGATCACCTTGTCAATGGAAAGGGGTTTTTCAAGGAAATCAAAGGCCCCGGATTTTGTGGCGTCAACAGCAGATTCAATGGTTCCGTGGCCTGTGATCATGACAACGGGCAGATTGGGGAAATCTTTTTTGATCTCCTTTAATGTTTCTATGCCGTCCATTCCCGGCATCCATATATCCAGAAGAACAATGTCAGGAGATTCCGATTCGATTTTTTTTATGGCCTCATATCCGTTGGCGGCATGCAGCACTTCAAATCCGTCGTCGGACAATATACCGTCAAGGGATTGAATAATGGATTTCTCGTCATCAACAATTAATACGGCTGGATACATAAGCGCCTCTTTTATGCTGGAAGTTCAATGATAAATTTTGCTCCGCAGGGGGTGTTGTCCTGTACCCGTATCATTCCCTTGTGATCGGAAATGATGGAGTTAACAATGGCCAGGCCCAGTCCCATTCCGGATTTTTTGGTTGAAAAATAAGGCTCAAACAGCATTGTTTTTTCCTTGTCTGATATGCCTTTTCCATTGTCGGCAAATTCTATTCTGAGTATTTTCAGAATATCATCAAGGGAAGTGGTAATGGAAATGGTCCCCTTTTTATTGACAGCTGCAATGGCATTGTCAAAGAGATTGATAAATGCCTGCTTCATCTGCTGCCTGTCCAGTCTGACTTCAGGTATATTATTATCATAGTGTGTGTTTATTTCAACTTTTTCCAGCCCTTCCTTGTACAGGGCAGCGGTTTCTTCAATGATGGTTTCAATTCTGCAGGGAAGAATCGTGGTGTCGGGGAATTTGGCAAAGGTGGAAAATTCATTGACTATATTTCTGATAAGGTCAACATGTTCAATAATCATTTCCGTGCATGAGTCAAATATATCCTCTTTGATTGTTTTTGAATATCTGCGTTTCAGCCTCTGGGCGGAGAGTTTGATGGGAGTTAAAGGATTCTTGACCTCATGGGCAATCCGGCGGGCAACTTCTCGCCAGGCAGCCAGACGCTGGGCTTTTTCCAGTTCTGTGACATCATCAAACACCATGACAGTGCCGATATTTTGATTGGATTTGTTTTTTAACGCATTAAAGTGAACAGCAAAATGCCTTGGGCTGCCGTTGATTGTTATGGAAAGGGGAAACTCCATACTGTCAGCTGAAAAGTTGATTTTTTCATTAATGTCTTTTGCAATTTTGAGATATTCTCCCTTGAGAATATCCTTGTAATTATAATTGATAATGTCATTCAGGTTTAAATCCAGCATTTTTTCAGCTGCCTTGTTTATGGTTAACACTTTCCCCTGCTTACTGAGAGATATCACCCCTGCGGAAATATTTTCAAGAACAATGGCCATGTACTGGCGGCTTTCTTCAATTTTTCTGTTCTGTTCCCTGAGCTTTTTTTCCCAGATGGCAATTTTTTCCCTGTTGGCGGCCAGTTCCTTTGTCATGGAGTTAAATGAGTTGATCAGAACACCCAGCTCATCATCTGATCTGAAATCAATTTGATAGTTAAGATCCCCGTTGGTCACCCTCTGGGTGCCTTCAGCAAATTTCATAATGGGGATGGTAATGGTTTTGGCCAGGTAAAACCCGAACCACACCGCACAGAAGATTACCAGCAGCGCCACAATGGAAAGGGCGATATAGGTTGAGGTCTGTACGGGTTTTTTTATCATTTTCAGCTGATTGTATTCTTCAATTCCCTTTGAGACGGTTGCCAGATTTTGTGAGAGTTCAGGGCTGATCAGAACACTGATAACAATAAAGGCATCTGCCAGGTCAGGGGAGACGCCAAAGGGAACCGCTGCAATGGTTTTTATGAATTCTCCCGGATCTTCAAGGCTGGTGATGGTCACTGACGGGTTCTGCTCAGATATTTTCATCAGGTTTTTGCTTGTCAGTATACCAAAATAGTGGTTGCTCAGTTCATTGGCCAGGGACAGGGCCGATCTTTTGGCATCAGGGGTGTATACTTCCAGGGCATCAATATTGAAGGCCCGTTGAACAACCTTGATATACCGGGATAAATCCGTGGTTTTGTCCGGTTCCAGCAGTTTTCTGGAATGGATCTGAAAAGAGGCTCTTTTGGCAAAATACAGGTTCTGGTTCTCAACGTATTCATAAAATTTACGTCCGGCAGACAGAGAGTTTTCAAGGGCCTGTTCAACCGGTGCATTGAACCAGAACGCCAGACTTGTGGAGATAAAATGAATGGAAAAAAAGAACAAAACCGTTGTGGGAACAAGGGACAGGGTGATAAATGCAGCCACAAGTCTTGTCTTGAGCCTTGTTCCAAGTGTTTTGTTTTTTTTCTCATAGTAAAGTTTTGCAAGATTTCTAAAAACCAGAAGAATCAGTGCCAGAAGAAGAAGGAGGTTTGTGTTGATGAGGATAAACATCAGCACAGTGCTTGATACGGGGAAATCTGTTCTGAACCCTGATATCTGAATTTCAGCAAAGGTTAAAAGGGCAATGACCATGAGAATAAAAATCAGGACAAGCCCTTCTTTTTTCCATTTTTTCCTTTCAAGTTCAACGCTGTTGCCGTTAGATTCCATCTTTACTCTGAATTCTCCAGAACCCCTTTTTAATGCCGGTTTTAACCGGAAATAAAAGGCATACGGACAGGGTGTGCAGATTTTGAAACAGGACTGCATGAAAATGCAGTATTTTAAATTCAGGGACTTGCAGGCCGTTAATAAATAAAATCAATGGTATGCCAGTCGGTTTCCAGGTCCCACAGGGAAACAAAAAACAGAACATGATGAAGATAAAGCGGCAGGGTGACTCTTTTTAACTCCGCTTTTATCCTTAACTGATATTTTTCACCTTTGATTAAACGATCAAGGGAGACAATCTTTAAATTGTCAATCTCAGTCATTTTTTTCCTGGCTTTGTCAAACGTCTCTGTGACACATACCTGGGTGGTATGCCAGGGCCTGGTTATCGTGAATTTTTCTTTGAGGCTGTTGTATTTCAGGGTGGATGTGATTTCTTTTTCTGCTATTTCCTTGTCAAACCAGGCACTTCTGGGTTTAAATATGGACGTATAAAATGAAAATGTGGCAGGAATACCGTTTAGAACCGCCTGTTTCATTTTTTCTGTAAATGCATCTGCCACATCAAAGTAGGCAATTAAATCATCCCTGGTATTGGCTATAATGATATTTTCGATGGATGCTTTTTCCTTTCCCGTGACACTGGCTGGAAATGCAGCAAACACAAGAATCAGAACGGTAACGGCAATGACAAAACGGGATGATCCGGCAAAATAGGGTTTCATGGGGTAGAAAGCTCCATCTCAACATGTCCTGTTGTCCATGATTGTTTTTCCATGAAAAATTTTTTTATAAAGGCGTGGTTAAGGGCATGGCCGGATCTGTGGGTTTTAATATGTCCCTGAATCGGCATGCCGAGCAGGGAAAAGTCGCCCAGACAGTCGAGAAGTTTATGCCTTACAAATTCATCAGAAAATCTCAGCCCTTCTTTATTGACGATTCTGTCCCTGTCAATGACAATGGCGTTTTCAAGACTTCCGCCCCGGCCAAGGCCGAATTTTTTCAAATATTCCAGATCCTTTACAAAACCAAATGTCCTGGCCGGGCTGATCTCTGTCAGGAAATTGTCATGGAAGAAATCAAAGGTAAATTCCTGATAACCGATTAAAGGGTGATCAAAATCAATGCTGCAAGTGATTTTAAATCCTGAATCCGGATAGATGGTAACTGATTTTTCTCCTTCATTGACGGAGACGGGCCGGGTAACAATAAAGAAACATTTGGACCGGTTCTGCTCCTGTAATCCCTGATCCAGGATAAGAGATGTAAAGGTCTCTGCGCTGCCATCCATAATGGGCATTTCATGCCCGTTGATTTCAACCAGGGCGTTGTCTATGCCAAGTCCGGTAAATGCTGCCATAAGATGCTCAATGGTTGACACAATTACGCCGTTTTCTCCGATCACTGTAGCCAGACTTGTGTCTACAACGGTTTTAAAGAGTACCTGAATATCAGAGGTCCCCGGCAGATCTGTTCTCTTGAATCGGATGCCGTGATTTTCTGGTGCAGGGTTTATCGTTACAAAGGTTTCCCTGCCGGAATGCACACCAATGCCTGAAAAGGAAACCGCCTTTTTTAAGGTCAGCTGAGGATATTTTTTTTCCATGTTAAGTTTATAGCCGATTTTGTTGACTTATACAAAGTAATTGAAATAAACCAGTTTACTTGTTAGTCTGTCATAATTCAATTTTTTTTTAAAAATTACCGGGTTTCAGCAAATGATTGCCCAGAGCCGGCAGGGGGCTGTTATTGATCGTTGTATACGCTGTGATTTTCAACCCTGCAATGTCCTCTGATCGGCTTATATCATAATTTGCTGCGATATTATACATTAAAACTCGATTGTCCAGTTTTTCTATGGAAAAACCGATTAAGAGCAACCGCTGGGAGCGGCCCTGTTCAAAAAATTTGATCATCGGGTATCATAAGGAGAATCAATGCTTGCAGGGATAAAAAGCTGCGCGGTTACCGGAATAGATGCATGCATGGTGGATGTGGAAGTGGATATTTCCTTTGGACTACCTGTTTTTAATATTGTGGGGCTGCCTGAAACAGCGGTCCGGGAGAGCAGGGACCGGGTAAAAAGCGCCATTAAAAATTCAGGGTATTCTTTTCCTGTGGACAGGATAACCGTTAATCTTGCACCGGCAGATGTGAGAAAGGAAGGAACAGGATTTGACCTTCCCGTGGCCATGGGGCTGCTTGCTGCATCAGAGCTGGTTTCACCACAGGCCATGTCAGGGTATTTTATAACAGGCGAGTTGTCCCTTGACGGAAGTGTCAAGCCGGTTACAGGGGTTCTGCCTGCAGCCATTGCTGCCAGAAAAAATAAGCTCAAAGGAATGGTGGTGCCCTATGCCAATCGAAAAGAGGCCGGCCTGGTTCAGGGGGTGACGGTTCTGCCTGTCAGGCATCTTTCCGATGTTGTGGGGTTTTTTACCGGGTTTAAGGACATAAAGCCCTACAGGGCGGATCTTCAGGCGCTTTTTAAAAGAGATGAGTCCGGCAGAAAACTGGATTTTTCTGAAGTAAGGGGGCAGAATCATGCCAAGCGGGCAATTGAGATTGCCGCTGCCGGTGCCCATAATATCATCATGACCGGCCCGCCCGGGTCAGGCAAGAGTATGCTGGCCAAAAGAATACCTTCAATTCTGCCCAGGCTTACCTTTAAGGAAGCCATTTTAACCACTCAGATTTATTCGGTTGCCGGAATGCTCAAGGAGAATCGGCAGCTGATCACCAAACGGCCTTTCCGTTCGCCCCACCACAGTGTATCAAATGCCGGTCTGGTGGGCGGCGGACGCAGGCCTGTTCCCGGAGAGGTCAGTCTGGCCCATAATGGTGTCCTTTTTCTGGATGAACTGCCCGAGTTTAAAAGAAAGGTTCTGGAATCCCTGCGCCAGCCCATGGAAGACGGCATGGTCACCATTTCCAGGGTGGATGCCAGGATACAGTTTCCCGCATCCTTTATGCTGGTTGCCGCCATGAATCCCTGTCCGTGCGGATATTTTGGAGATGCTGTCCGGGAGTGCACCTGTTCCATGTATGAAATCAACCGGTACCGGTCAAGGATTTCAGGCCCGCTTCTGGACAGAATGGATATTCACCTTGAGGTGCCCTCGGTTCCCTACAGGGAATTGTCAAAAAAAACCGGAGCAGAATCTTCAGATGAAATCAGAAAACGGGTTGAGGCGGCCAAGGATATTCAGAACCAGCGCTTTGACAAACAGAATTTGACCTGTAATGCAGAAATGGATTCCCGCCATTTAAAAAAATATTGTCACCTGGATAAGAAATCTGCATCCATTCTGGAGGCGGCTGTTGACAGGCTGGGGTTGTCTGCCCGGGCGTACAGCCGTGTTTTAAAAATAGCCAGAACCCTAGCAGATCTTGAAAAAAACCGGGATATTCAGTATAACCATGTTGCAGAGGCAGTTCAGCTGAGAACTTTTGACAGAAAAAGACAGGACAATAGACATTCATGATAAAAAAAGATATTTTTAATGGAAACACCCGGGAGCGGCTTGAGTCGTCAGCCAGAGAAAAGCTTTATTCTTTTTTCATGGCTGAAAAGAGGTTACGGGGAGGTATTGTCAATGCCACCTGCCTGGTAAAAGAAATGCGGGCCAACCACGGGCTTGGGGTAATAGAAACCCTTGTCCTCGGGCAGGCCTGTATTGCCGCCCTGCTTTTGACATCAACCCTTAAAAACAAGGACAGAATACGCCTGAATATTGATTGTTCAGGCCCTGTTAAGGGAATTGATGTTGAATCCAATGTGTTTGGTGAAGTAAAAGGGTTTTTAAAAAATCCAGTCTTTTCCGCTCAAGCCTCGGGTGAGGAAAGATCTGTTTCCGCTTTTTTCGGTGCAGGATTTCTTTCCCTGACCAAATATCTTGAAAAGGCAAAAATCCCTTATACCGGTAAAATTGCCCTTGAGTACGGAGATATTGCAGGCGACCTGGCCAATTATTATCTGCAGTCTGAACAGACCCCCACTGCGTTTAACCTGAGCGTTGCCTTTGATTCACAGGGTGATGTTACCGGTGCCGGCGGTCTCTTTGTCCAGGCCATGCCGGGTGCGGATGAGGATCTCCTTGCCAATGCTGAAACAGCCATTGGCAAGATGGGATCCATTGGAGACGCCATTGCCCGATCGGTTGACATAACAGATCTGGTGAACACCCATTTCAAATTTCTGGCACCTGTTTTTTTAAAATACTCCAGAGTGGCTTTTTTCTGCCGGTGCACCCGGGAAAATATGCTGGGCCACCTGGCCTGTCTGGGTCAGGAGGATATAGATGACCTGCTGGAGAAAGGGCCGTTTCCCCTTGAAATAAAATGCCACAACTGCAGCAGTGTCTACACCTTTTCCAGGGCGGATCTGGAAAAATTGAAAAAATGAATTTGATAATCGAGTGATAGAAGAATATTATTGTAATATTAAAAAGGAAATTATAAACATGTGCAGCCACTGCAGTGAACACACCCATACCCACAGCCATGGGCCTGAAATCGTTCAGATCATGCCTGTCAGTCAGGAACTCTATGCCGTGTACAAACGGGAATCGCCTCTGAAATATGCCGCTGTCAAAGGAGACAGCGGTTTGAACCTGGTCCCCGTGCTTTTTTTCGGACTGATACGCCATGGGGAAAAAACCATGGTGGAAGGGTTTTTTGCCTCTGATACCATCCATTCCTGTGAAGATATCCAGGGATTTAAAGGGTATGCGTCAAGCCTTGAACATGCAGAAAAACTTTACACCTGAACATCAGATAAACCTGCAGCCCCCTTTTTGTTCTTTTACCCATTCTCACAGAGTGTTGAAACAGGGGCAGCCGGTTCAGAAAATGAAAAACAAGGATAATGGAAAGGAATAATACCATGCACAAGCTTTTAAGTGAAACCGGCAAAGAAGAGGTGCTGCTTCTTGGAAACGAGGCCATTGCCAGGGGGGCAGTTGAGGCAGGGCTTGCCTTTGCCACAACCTACCCGGGCACACCCTCTTCAGAAATATCCCTTAATTTTTTTCAGATTTCCCGGGAAACCGATCTTTATTTTGAATACAGTACCAATGAAAAGGTGGCCCTTGAGGTTGCCGCTGCTGCGGCCAATTCAGGACTGCGCACCATGTGCCTGATGAAGCATGTGGGGTTGAATGTGGCAGCAGATCCCCTGATGACCCTTGCCTATGTCGGTGTAAAAGGGGGGCTTGTTATTTTAACGGCAGATGATCCCTTTATGTTTTCCAGTCAGAATGAGCAGGACAATCGATATTACGGGAAACTTGCTGGCCTTCCTGTGCTTGAACCCTCATCGGTTCAGGAGGCAAAGGATATGACAAAACAGGCCTTTGCCCTTTCTGAAGCGCTCTGCGAACCGGTTATTCTCAGGACGACCACCCGGATTAACCACTCTACTGCATTTGTAGAGCTGGGCAGGATGGAAAAAATACAGACAAAGGGTGAGTTTAAAAAAGATCCCTTTCAATATGTGACGGTTCCGGCGGTATCAAGAAAGCTCCACGTAAAACTGCTGGACAATCTTAAACTGGCTGAAGCCATATCAGAGAAGTCTTTGTACAATTTTGTAAAGGGAGAAGGGCCCTATGGCGTTATATGCAATGGGGTAAGCTTTTTCTACGCATCAGATGCAGTTAAGGAGCTTGGGCTGGAAAACAGGGTGAAAATCCTGCGCATTGGGTTCTCAAATCCCATGCCCAAAAAAAAGATTCAACGCTTTGCAGCTGACTGTGAAAAGATTCTGGTTATTGAAGAAGGCGAGCCCTTTATGGAAGAGGCTGTCCGGGCCGCTGTCCAGGAAGCAGGGCTTGTTCTGCCCGTTAAGGGCAAGGGGGATACGCTTTTTTCCCGTCTTTATGAATTTGATCCGGCAATGGTGAGAAATAAAATTGCCGATTATTTCGGCATTGACTATATCCCAAGGACTTTGGCGGATACAGCAGGGCTTCCTGAAATTCCCCAGCGGCCGCCCAATCTGTGTTCAGGGTGTTCCCACAGGGCAACCTTCTACGAGGTAAAAAAAGCTGTTCAGGAAATCAATGCAGATACCATCTGTCCTACGGATATCGGCTGCTATACCCTGGGCTTTCTCCCCCCCCTGAACACCGGTGATTTTGTCATCTGCATGGGATCTTCGGTAAGCACGGCCTGCGGATTTTCAAAGGCAACAGATAAAAAAGTGATTGCCTTTATCGGGGATTCTACTTTTTTTCATTCCGGAATCACCGGACTGGTCAATGCCGTGTTTAACAATCATGATTTTACCCTTGTGATTCTTGACAATGGCATAACCGCCATGACCGGTCATCAGCCCAATCCCGGCGTTGATATGGAAAAGATGAACCTTAAGGGCTACAACAGGATTTCCATTGAAAATCTGGTAAGATCCCTTGGGGTGGAGCATGTCACCCTTGTCAAGCCCTTTAAGGTAAAAAAGAGTATTGCCGCCATAAAAGAAGCCCTGGAATTCAAAGGGGTTTCCGTTGTTATCTCCCAGGAGCCGTGTGCACTGTATGCCAAAAGCATGAAGATGTTAAAGATCCGTCCCTTCCAGGTGACAGACAAATGCCTTAACCACAGGGACTGCATCAACGAGATTGCCTGTCCTTCCTTTTATCTTGAGGACAACAGGGTGAGAATTGATCCGGATACCTGCGTGGGATGTGCGGTATGTGCCCAGATCTGTCCTGAAAATGCCATTGTGCCTGTAAAAGAGAAATCATAAATCCTCCGGGTTCACTTAAAATGAGTAAGATTCAATGATCAGGTTTTTTTATTAGTCTCATTTAAGGTTAAAACCCCCGCCTTTTAGGCGGGTAGCTTTAGCTATGATCTTTGCGTGCTCGTGCTCGTAAACGTGTTCGTTAACGTGGTTGACATAATTTTGTAAGCATTGAGACTATACGGATAAGTAAGGCTTTGCCTTGCTTAAAGGATTGTATATCATCAATTTTTAACATTTGGCAAACATCAATAATAGCAGCACATTCCATTGCTGAGCCTCTTGAGATCGAATAGAAACGTCTTTTGTCGTTAATACTGCTTTTTCCGCAACCTTCAGCTATATTGAGAGGTATTGACCAAGCAGCTCGCTTAAGTTGATCTGCAAGCGAAGAATACCCTCTTGGAATACTATCAGCTATTTTGATCGCAATAGCCATGAATTCAATGGAGACTTTATAAACATCTATTTTTTCATGATCTAACATTATGAATTAGTAAATATTCGGCTTTGATTTTATTAGTATTTTCAATATGTTGCAAGGCCGAATAAAAAAGTTTTGGGTCATAGTTTATAATTCAAAAAATTTAACTTAAAAAAATATAAATAAATTCAAGTGGTT
>JAYEJJ010000045.1:0-6008 GCA_034660495.1 Thermodesulfobacteriota bacterium
TAAAAACTGGGATGAATACTGGGAGTTCTTTATCAGCCATGCAAGAGGAAATATTTTGACTGCTGATGATTATAATGCCCTGAATATAAAAGAAAAGATACCTGCTTGATTTTGGTCACACTCATATAATATTCGCCATTTCTAAGATCCTTATTTTTTAAGCAACAACAATACAATATTAGAATCTCATGGCAAAGCCAAAAAGTTAAGCACTTTTTTTTAAACTATGATTACAAGATGATACGTCAAAAAAATATAATTTTGTATGACATTGGACGCATTCTGGGGATGCAGTTAATGGGCTGTGCTTAACTATTGGTTTGAAGAAATGGGATTGTTTCAGGTGAAAAACGTGGCAGAGTTGAAAGTGTCCCCGGTCAATGGGGGGTGAGAACAAACAGGAACCGCATACGAGGCTCCTAAATGGAGTTCTGGTAAATAGAGTTCTGTGAGAGGGGTGAGGCCGGATTAATTACCCGACCTCATTTGCTCTATAAATGTAGATTAAGTGTTGTTTGATTTAATTAATCGCAATCTGCTTGGCCTGTTCTTTAACCGGTTTGGGAATTTCAACTTTAAGAATGCCTTCCTTGAAATCCGCTTTGATATCGTCAGTGGTGATATCGGACGGAAGGGTAAAAGACCTCTGAAAAGATCCGTAAGACCTTTCACGTCTGAGGAAATTTTCCTCTTTTACTTCGTCTTCCTTAACTTTTTCTCCTTTTACCGTAAGAACCTTGTTTTCGACATCAATGGAAATGTCCTCTTTTTTAACACCAGGAAGATCCGCTTTGACAACAATGTGATTGTTTTCCTCATAAATGTCCACTACAGGCTGCCATGACTTGAACTCCCCTTCACTGTTGTCAAAAAACGGTTTAAAAAAGGGGTCGTTGAAAAGGTTGCCGAGCCGGTTGTTGAAAGAAACGATTTCATTAAAGGGATTATATTTTACAAGTGCCATTTTTCTTACCTCCTGTTATGTATTTTTTTAATTATGGATTATTATTTTATCGCTGATGTTTTCCTTCCCAGCTTTGAAACAATAATAAACACCTTCCTGATAGTGTCAAGAAGGATAATTAAAAAAAAATGAATATTACTATTAATTTTATAATAGAAAAGTAATGAAAAAAGTCCTCTGTCCTTCCCTGATTTTTATTTCCCTTTTTTCCTGAAGCCGGAAATGACCCAGAATACCCCCCATCCCAAGGCAACAGGAAATATCGCGGTAAGGATAAACCTGTCAATGCGCTGATCCCAGGGTCTGAAAAAAAAAGCTGAAATCACTGGAATCAGGATGGAGGCAACAAGGCCCAGCCGGAGGGTTCCTGAAAGCGTGATTTTTTTTCCCCGCGGTTTTGTTGTTTTTTCTTTTTTGAACATCCGCGGCAGAACAACAATTCCGGCAATAATCATGATCAGTGTAAGAATTTCCTGAATTCCGGTCAAAAAAGTCTCCTTGATTATCTATCCTCTGGTTTTTTTATTGGAAATACCCGCCAGGGCCTTGCCGCTGGCGAGTGTTTCATTCTTCGTTATGACCGGGTCGATAATCCATGATGGTTATGGGGAAGCGGATTCATCCGTGTACATGCTTTTTACCTTGTTTCTGTCAATGTCACCCTTGTCATTTTTGGGCAGAGATTCAACAAAGGATACATACCCTGGTTTTTTATACCGGGCAATACGCTGACCCACAAATTCGATTAGCTCCTTTTCCTCAAGCAAAGCACCTTTTTTGATGACGCATACCGCTTTGATGCCCTCGCCGAATCTGGGGTCTGGCACGCCAATGACACAGGTTTCAATCACATCTTCATGGGTCATAATAACGGCTTCCACTTCTGCGGGATAGACATTTTCTCCGCCGGGTTTAATTAATTCCTTTTCAGGTTTTCGGCCTTTAAACCATAAAAACCCGTTTCTGTCCATTTTTCCGTTGTCTCCGGTATGGTGCCAGTTGTTTTTGAAACTTGAGCCGTCCAGTTTCCCCTGATCCCAGTATCCCTGGAAGACCACAGGGCCCTGAACACAGATCTCACCGATTTCACCGGCAGGGCAGGGCTCATCCTCATCATTTCTGATGGAAACTTTGGAAAGCAGGCATTGTTTTCCTGCTGATCCCGGCGGGGAGCTGGCGCCGCCCAGGGTGACAAAACCTGATGTTTCGCTCTGGCCGTAGAGGATTTTAAACACGCTTTTTGTTTTTTCAGAAAATTTGGCTGTGTTTTCCGGGGAATCAATCCCTGTTACATATCTCAGGGATGGGGCGGTATACTTCCCTTTTTCCATTTCCTGGTAAAGGGTGGTTAAAATCGGAGGAAAGCTTGCCAGAATGCTGATGTTTTCTTTTTCAATCAGGGCGGCGCCGTCTGCCCCGTTGAATTTTTCCATGATAACATTTTTTCCGCCGGAGTGCATCAGGGAAAAGGCAAGGTTCATGCCGGTGATATGAAACAGGGGCAACAGGTTTAAATACGCGTCATCACAGTCAATTTTCATGTCAATGCAGGTCTGAACATTGCCTGCAATAATGTTGGAATGGGAAAGGGCCGCGCCCCTGGGATGTCCCCCCACAGCAGCCGTATAAATAAGGCAGAACAGATCCTCTCCTGCAGCAGAACTGTTAAAGGCCCCGGTTTTGATGATCAAATCCTGAAATGAAATAATGGTGCCGGTTTTTACATTGTCAAAACTTATCAGTTTAATGGGATGCTCTGCTGTTTTGGCAATGGATTCGCTCCGGTCCCTCTGGGAGGTGTCAAAGAACAGGGCACAGGCATTGCTGTCCTTTAAAATAAAGGTGATTTCATCATCGGACAGGCGCCAGTTCAGGGGAACTGCAATGGCACCCAGGGCGGCGGCTGCCCCATACAGAATGAGATATTCAATTTTGTTCATGGCAAGAACTGCCAGCCGGTCCCCTTTTTTTATCCCGCTGGCCTCAAGCCCCCTGGCAAAACCGTTGATCCGGCCCAAAAGCGTATGGTAATTAATACGTGTCGTGGTATCCTTAATTGCTGTTTTCTCTGGATAGAGCCGGGCGTTTTTTTCAAAAATATCATAAACAGTGAAATCATGTAAAATCATATCCAATCTCCTTTTCTCTCCTTTTCAGTGATGTGGCATTATACCGCTTGCTTTAATGTGAAGCAACAACATGTATATCAGGTGTTTGAAATTATTTCAACAGGGCTGGCAGTACAGACAACCGGGATATGCAGATTCAGTGCAGATTCAGCAGAAGATATAAGATGCTGTACGGCAGAAATTTCGGGTTATGCTGAAATGACAGAAAACACGGGGATGAAAGTGGCTCGAAAGGGATATAGACCGGAAAGGGGGATATAGAGAGATGAAAAAATGTTATGGAGTGGGAAACGGGATTTGAACCCGCGACTTCGACCTTGGCAAGGTCGCACTCTACCACTGAGTTATTCCCGCTCAGCCTGAACAATTTTGACTTTTTATAGTGCTTTTTTCCTTTTGTCAAGTTTTTTCTCATGATACAACAGGGTTTCCATTGAACCGGCAAAGGGGATCATGTATAGTTAAAAATCGATGGATTTAACAGATTTGCTATCCCCCCATGGGGCGGCCCTGTTTTTTGCTTCCGGGTTGCCTTATAACAAATCATGAAAGCCATTAGCTGTTAGCCGTTAGCCGTTAGCCGTTAGCTGTTAGCCGTTAGCTGTTAGCTGTTATAGATGTTCGCAAGTGAACTGATACCAATCTTACCAATATTATATAAGTGGAAGGACTCAATCCATATGCGAAGATCTATAGCTGTTATAGTGCAGTTCATTTGACTTCATACCAGTTTCTATTATAATATAAGGTAAAAAAAGTACGAAGTCATATGAAACGCACTATAGCCGTTAGCTGAGTACTGACGGCTGACGGCTGATGGCTTTCTTATAAAAAAAGGACATATATAGAATATGGGTGATGAAAAAGTACTGGTAACTGGCGGCGGCGGATTTCTGGGCCAATATGTGGTTGATCAGCTGCTGGAACAGGGCGCACAGGTTAAAAGTTTTTCCAGACATTCTTATCCTGATTTTAACAAAAAAAATGTGGGTCAGATCACAGGGGATATAGCGGATTTTGATGCAGTTACCCGGGCTGCAGAAGATGTGGATATTGTTTTTCATATTGCGGCAAAGGCAGGTATCTGGGGAAAGCGGTCGGAATTTTTTAAAGTCAATGTTATGGGTACGGAAAATATCGTCCAGGCCTGCTTGAAAAACAATGTAAAGCGTCTTGTTTATACCAGCTCCCCAAGTGTTGTGTTTCACGGCGGTAATATGGAAAATGCCGATGAATCAGCCCCCTGTCCAGAAAAATATGATGCAGTCTATCCGGAAACCAAGGCCCTGGCTGAGAAAAAGGTGATCCAGGCTTCGTCTGACAGCCTGCATACCATTATTTTAAGGCCCCATCTGATCTGGGGGCCGGGGGACAACCATCTGGTGCCCACATTGATTCGAAAAGCCAGACGATTAAAACGGATTGGAGATGGAACCAACCGGGTGGATACCATTTATGTTGAGAATGCGGCAAAGGCGCACCTGCTTGCGGCCAAAGCCCTTGAGCAAAAACCCTGGCTGTCAGGAAACGTGTATTTTATCAGTCAGGATGAGCCGGTTAATTTATGGGATATGGTAGATTCTATTATCGATACCGCAGGCCTTCCCCCGGTTAAGGGGGCTGTATCTGAAAAAACTGCCATTGCTGCAGGTGTTGTGTTTGAAACGCTTTATTCCCTGTTAAATATCAGAAAAGATCCTCCCATGACAAAATTTGCCGCAAAAGAGCTGGCCACATCCCACTGGTTTAATATATCACGGGCCAAAAAAGATCTGGGATATTACCCGGAAATTTCAACAGACCATGGCCTTGAAAGGTTGAGGTTGTACTTTGCTGAAAAAAAATAAGGAAGAAAATTTAATCTGAAGTGGTAATTTCAAAAAAATTTTTAATCTGTTCTTCCTTTCTTCTCAATTTGTCCACAACAAGGCGTAAAACTGCTTCGCTGATCCCTGTTTTTCTATGGGCGTTTTTTACGGAAACAGGGACTGGATTGCCGCTGTGGCCGATGTGGGCTTTCTGGCTCAGATAGTCTGCCAGGTTCAAAATCAGGGAGTGGAGTCGAAATTCCACAGGAGCGGCATCAGGGTTGTGGTGGAATCTGCAGGGAATCAGGATGGATGAGGGAAACCGCCATCTTTTCATTAAAAGAGCTGCCACAACAGCGTGGTCCATGTTGAAAATTTCATGTTCGGCACGGAAAAGGGGGATTTTTTTTTCCATGGCCATTGTTCTTGTGGTTCTGTATTCTTCTTTAAAATACACGGAAAAAATAATTTTGCCTATATCATGGAGAAGGGCAGGTACAAATATTTTTTTGGCAAGGCCTGGATTGGAGCGGTTGGCAATTTCCTTTGCAGCAGTAGCCGAACCGATTGAATGGATCCACAGCGCTTTCATGTCAAGGGTAAGCCCTTTTTCACTTTCTGCAAAGGTTGACAGCAGACTCATCCCCAGGGTGATGCCGATGATTTCATCAAATCCAATAATTGTTATGGCCCTTTTTATGGTTTCAGTTTTGGTCCGCTGACCATAGTACACTGAATTGGCAAGGCGTAACAACTTGTTGGTCATGCCCACATCATAGGAAATCAGTCTTGCCAGATCTTCCGTGGTTGTTTTTTCATCTGATGCGGCGCGAAGTATATTGTTGACCATAACAGGCAGGGTGGGCAGATCTGTTTTGCTGCTTTTGATCATCCTTAATATTTTTGTGTTGATATCCACCATATCATGCCGGACGTTTATTAGTCTCCTTTAAGGTTAAAACCCCCGCCTTTTAGGCGGGTAGCTTTAGCTATGATCTTTGCGTGCTCGTGCTCGTGCTCGTGCTCGTGCTCGTGAACGTAAACGTGTTCGTTAACGTGGTTGACATAATTTTGTAAGCATTGAGACTATACGGATAAGTAAGGCTT
>JAYEJJ010000046.1:0-5987 GCA_034660495.1 Thermodesulfobacteriota bacterium
TTATATAGATAGGTAATCATATTAACCTCCTTTTACTGTGTTTCAAAAAAAGTTGGACTAATATGATCACTATACATTATTTCTGTTTTGGTTTCAAATCACACAACAGAACTTACAACTCACGAGTTATATGGTAGATTTATAACGACAAGCTCAGCGGCGAGCTTCAGCGAGTCCGCTCGAACGTCTGGTTAACCCAATTTTATATTTTTTAGTATACCTTTCAACCACATACTACCTTTTGGAGTGATTAGCCAATATAGAGCACCACAATTTGCTATAACAGTTACCCAGTATGTGATTCGGAAAGAATGTTTTTTGGATTTGTGCCTTAAAAAACTTTGTGCAATCTTAGCTCCTGGCCAGCCCCCTAATAATGAAATTGTATGTAAAGTACTTTCACTAGTAAGCCATTTGTCCCATTCAGCAGCGCTTTTATCTTTTGCGTACATCAAAAATGCCGCGATACTCATGATTGTATACAAGCAAACCAGTTCGATTGGAATGAGCTTTGATTCAAAAAGGTTAAATAAAACGAAAGAAAAAACTGCTGATTTCTATACTCAATGGCATATGATCACTTATTTTTATCCAATCACCTATCTCACCTATGGATAATTGACACATCTCCAAAAGTTCTCTTGAACAAAAAACATAGTCAATATGATAAGGCCTTTCTTTCTTACGGTAAAAATAAAATGTTGGTATGGTTTCCTCACCTTGTGGTTCATTGTGCTGATAATGATACAAACTTTTAATTCCAATATCCGACAGTTCTTCAACTACCCCGGAGTGACTCCACCATCTGTCAAGTTTATCCCATTTCTTATTACTGTTAAAATCACCAACAATCAATGTGTTATCTTGTGAAAGATCTGATCGATGGATTTGCAAGTATTTCCAGAATTGCCCCATATAACCGAATACTTTAGAATCATTTCCTTTTGTCCAGACACCCAAAACAGTATATTCAGAGTTAATTGTGAACGGTAAAAACAACTCAAAGCAAGCGTTATCACCTGGTATTTTGGTTGTCAACAAAAGAATTTTTTACTCAACAAACGTTTTTTTGTTTTCTGGAACCCTTATGTTTGCAGGAAAATATAGAAAAGCCCATGCCGTTACGGCTTACTTTTGGGGATGCTGATGCTGTGCTTTTTTAATTTTCTGACCACGCCGGGCTGGCTGATTCCGAGGAAGGCGGCTATTTGTCTGGTGGTTCTGCATGTTTCAACTGCTTTTTCCAGCATTTTCTTTTCTTCAATGGCAAGTTTTTCAGGAAGGGTAAGCTGTGTTTCCCTGTCAGAAAGGGAAGAGGAGAAGGGGCTTTTGTTTTCAATGGAACTTATAATGACCTGATCCAGATTTTTCTTTTCACTCATGACCACGGCTTTTTTAATGATATTGATCAGTTCCCTGACATTTCCAGGGAAATCATGGGAGAGAAGTTTCTCAAAGGCCTCAGGGCTGATTTTCCCCCTGCGGTGGTATTTTTTATTGTATTTGTTAAGCAGGTGTTTTACCAGTCTGAGAGTATCCTCTGGCTGATTCCGAGGAAGGCGGCTATTTGTCTGGTGGTTCTGCATGTTTCAACTGCTTTTTCCAGCATTTTCTTTTCTTCAATGGCAAGTTTTTCAGGAAGGGTAAGCTGTGTTTCCCTGTCAGAAAGGGAAGAGGAGAAGGGGCTTTTGTTTTCAATGGAACTTATAATGACCTGATCCAGATTTTTCTTTTCACTCATGACCACGGCTTTTTTAATGATATTGATCAGTTCCCTGACATTTCCAGGGAAATCATGGGAGAGAAGTTTCTCAAAGGCCTCAGGGCTGATTTTCCCCCTGCGGTGGTATTTTTTATTGTATTTGTTAAGCAGGTGTTTTACCAGTCTGAGAGTATCCTCTGGCCGTTTTCTAAGGGGCGGGAGGGTTAAATGAAAGGTGTTGAGACGGTAGAGCAGATCAAGCCTGAATTGTTTTCTGGTAATATGTTCCTCAAGGTCCCTGTTGGTGGCCGCAATAACCGCGCAGTCAATTTTTTTAGACTGGGTGTCTCCAAGGGGGGTGATCTCATGGTCATCCAGGTATTTTAAGAGTTTGGCCTGGATATGAAAGGGGAGTTCTCCAATTTCATCCAGAAAGATGGTGCCTTTGTGGGCCAGTTCAAACAATCCGGCCTTTCCCTTTTCGCTGGCGCCGGAAAAGGCGCCGCTTTCATACCCGAAAAGCTCTGCCTCCAGAAGGTTTTCCGGCAGTGCCGCGCAATTGATCTGGATAAACGGGTTTTTGTTTCTGGGGCTGTTCTTGTGTATGAATTTGGCCAGCAGGCCCTTGCCTGTTCCGGATTCTCCGGTAATTAAAATGTTTGATGCATTGATTCTGGAAAGCTTGAGGGCGAGTTTAAGGGTGTGCTTCATGGCATCGCTTTCAGCGATAATATTGCTGTGGGACAGCTCCAGCAGGCTGATTTCTGTGAGTTCATCCCTGATTCTGTCAGATTCTTTCCTGGTTTTTTTTTAATTCTTCCCGCATGTTGTTGATAAGGGACATGTCCCGTTCATTGACAATGATGAACTCCATTTCTCCATTGTCGTCAAACACCGGTATGCCCGTTACAAGGAGCTGATACCCGGATTTTGCAACGTATTGTATGATGCTGACCTGCCGCTTTGTCTCCACCACCTCTTGGGTGGCGGACCGGTCTATGTGTCCTTCTTCTACCAGGGAATGAACGTACCTGCCTGTGATCTCAGATGCATTAAATCCGTTAAAGCGTTCAGATGTCTTGTTTATGGCAAGAATTTTCCCTTTGCTGTCACAGATAAGCAGACCGTCCGAAGAAAAATCAAAAAACGCCTGCAGGGGACGTGAATCGATCCTTATTCCCTGATCTGTTTTTTTTCCCATGGAGAGCCCTTTTTCTTTATGTAACTTTTTTTTCGGGAAGGGGGGGGGGCATAAAAAACGGTTTGCCTGACACTTCACAATTGGGTGTTATTTTCTCTGGTAAACAATTCTGCCGTTGAATATCGTCAGGTCTGCCTGAACGTCGGCAATGTCAAGCGGATCAACCTCATAGAGATTCCGGTTAAGAACGGTCAGGTCCGCAAATTTTCCCCGTTCAATACTGCCCAGATCCTTTCCCACACCAGTGGCGAGCGCCGGATTGATCGTGTATGCCCTTAGGGCCTGGTCAACACTGATTGCTTCGTTCATATACCATCCCTGCTCAGGGGTTTTGTCCATTCTCATCCGGTTGACTGCAGAAAAAATACCGGCAAGGGGCCTGGGGTCGCAGACCGGTGCATCTGAGCTGAAAAGGGTTGGAATCCCGGTTTCCATTATGCTCTTAAGCCGGTAGGTGTGTTTTGCCCTTTGCCCCACGCAGTGTTCGATCATTGAAATATCAAGGCTTAAATTATTGGGCTGGCAGGAAACCGCTGCATTCTTGAGCTGACCCAGCTTTTCAAGGTCTTCCGGTTCAATCATCTGAACATGCTCAATGCGGTGGGGAACAGGGGTCCCGGATGTCTGCTTTTTTTCATTATTATGGAACATGGCAATGATTTCCCGGTTGGCCCGGGTACCGATGGCGTGTATCATAAGGGACAGACCTGCAGAATCAGCCCTGTCAAGGGCCGATTTAAGCTCATTCACCGGGGTCAGGGGCATACCAAATTCCGCATCACGGTATTTTTCATTCATCCATGCGGTTCTTGCGCCCATGCCGCCATCGGCAAAAAATTTTAAATGCCCGATTTTTAATATGTCATCCCCGAAACCGGTTCTGAGTCCCAGGGCCAGGGCATGGTCAATCATTTCACCGGGCAGGGTCACATGGCAGCGGACACGGCACTGGTTTCCTTCCCTGATTTTCTGCCATGCCCTCAGAGACGCGGCACCGTCCAGTCCTCCCATGAGCCGGATGTCGTGGATGCCTGTGATGCCAAGGGAATGAAGAAAGGTGAACCCGTCTGTCATGTTATTTATTATTTTTTCATCTGACAGCTCCGGTACAACTGCCCTGATCAGATTGGGGGCCAGTTTCCTTAATATCCCTGTAGGATGTCCATTTTGACCTTTTTCAATAATGCCGTCAGCCGGGTTTTGTGTGTTTTTGTCTATTCCGGCAAGCTTCAGGGCCATGGAATTGGCCGAGGCCAGGTGAAGGTCACACCGCCACAGACACACAGGATTGTCCGGGGCCAGGCAATCAAGATCATTTTTATCTGGTATCCGGTTTTCCGGCCAGTCGGATTCGTTGAATCCCTGTCCAAGAATCCATTCGCCTTTTTCAGCGGTTTCTGCTCTGGTTTTCACAGCCGATGCCATGTCCCTGAAGGATCGGGCCGGGGCAAGATTTATATTGTTTTTGTTTGTTGCCCATTCATAGTAGTGAAAATGGGAATCGGTAAATCCCGGCAGCACAAGTTTCCCCCCAAGGTCGATCTCTTCTGTTCCCGGGCTGGCAAGGACTTTTATCTCATCATTGCTGCCCACCGCAGCAATACGTTCTCCAGAAACAGCCACAGCTTCTGCAAGGGGGTTTTTTTCATCAAAGGTATGTATTACTGCGCTGGTCAGGATCAGATCAGCACCTGGAAAAAAACATGGGGTGTTCATGACAGAATAAATCCTCTGGGAAAGGGGTCATTGGTATCCACCATAAACCTGTGGACACCGGTTATATGTGCACTGCCTTTAATTTCAGCTTCTATTCCCTGTATATTACCTGTTTTTACAAGGGACTTTATCTATGCCTGAAATGCGGTGCCAAGGGGGCTGTAATTGGTAAATATCTGATTCAGGCCGATTTCTTTTTTATAATGCATGAGGGTGAGTTTGGCTGCTGTGCCTGTGCCGCAGGGAGATCTGTCAATGTGGGACTCGCCGTAAACCACCACATTTTTCCCCTCCAGTCTGTCATGGTGCTTTGGGTCGTAAAATTCCGCCACATCAACGGTATTCACCTCGGGGCGCAGGGGATGGTAAACCTTAAGCTGGTCATTGGCCGCGTCAATAATTGCCATGCCCAGTTTAGTGAGTTTTCTGCTGTTTTCAGGAACAAGATCCATGTTGATTTCTTTTGAAGATACCATGGCAAAGAATCCACCGACACAGACAAGATCGAGTTTCAGCGGGCCGAAGCCCGGCAGGGTGATGCGCTTTTCCGTATCCAGAACAAAGGAGGGCACCATTTTGACGGCAACAGACTGTACTTTCCCTTTTTCAACAAAGGCTGATGCGTTCATTCTTCCCGAGGGGGTATCAATTCTGACGGTATTTTCACCGTTGCTCAGATCCAGGTCTTTTGTCTCTGCAAGGGTGGTAACCGCACCGATTGTGGCATGGCCGCAGAGGTAGGGGTATCTTCTGGCATCCATGTAAATCAGGCCGAAATCCCCGTCATCTGTTGTGCTTTCTGTGGGCATGGCAGCCAGTATGCCCTTGTGCCCCCTGGGTTCCCGTGTCAGCATAAGGCGGACATGGTCATAATCTGCCTTGAAATACTCAAGTTTTTCAGCCATTGTACTGCCCTTTACCGGGCCAACCCCTTTGATGATCAGCCGGGTGGCTTCCCCGGCAGTATGGGAATCAATTGTGGTTATTTCTGTTTCCGGGTCAGGAGAAAAAAAGCAGAGTTTCTGGAAATTTTCATATGCAGGCTGTCCTCATAGCAGTTTTTTTTGTTCTGTAAATATGTCCCGCTGGCGCAACGCAGAAGACGGGCAAAAAACCAACCAAGATGCGTGGATTATTTTTTGGAAGATCCCTAACCTAAGGTTAAGGAGTATATATCATGAAACCAGCAGAAGCAAAGAGATTTAATAACCTGTATCAATGTTTTTTAAAATTGTTTTTTTCTATAACCGCAAATGACGGTTGGCATAAGTTTTGCTTCAACACGAACAAAACAGTTTGGAAACTTTTTCCGTAAACTTGACATCCTTTATCATTTTTTTGATCGCAGGTAAAATTTTATCCTTGTTT
>JAYEJJ010000047.1:0-5893 GCA_034660495.1 Thermodesulfobacteriota bacterium
AATGGGATTGGATGGTTTTTTTGTCATATAACTCATTGTTTTTATATGCTTTATTAAGCAATTATCATATTTCCACCCCTACGGATAATATGCCTACGCTAACCGGGAAAATGGGAATGCGCCCCCCGCATGTATATCCCTGCATCCCAATGGGATGAGGTAACAGACCGGCTTAAGACTGAGGTTGAAAAAATCACCATGGGTGATGTAACAGAATTCAGTCACTTCATGAACGCCGCGATTGATGAAACTTCTTTTGATAATGTGGCCGGTTACATTAAGCGGGCTGAGCAATCCAATGATGCCGGTATTCTCACAGGCGGCAAAGCAGACAAATCAAAGGGCTACTTTATTGAGCCGACAGTGATAGTGGCCGAAGATCCCCATTATGAATCCATGACCCAGGAGATTTTCGGGCCGGTGCTGACGATTTACAAGTATGAGGATGAAGCCCTGGACAAGGCATTGACCCTTGTGGATACGAGTTCTGCATATGCGCTCACGGGTGCGGTGTTTGCCCGGGACCGGCAGGCCATTGATAAAATGACCCGTGCTCTGACCCATTGTGCAGGCAATTTTTATATCAATGACAAACCCACTGGATCCGTTGTGGGACAGCAGCCATTCGGCGGTGCCAGGGCCAGCGGGACCAACGACAAGGCCGGCAGCATGCTGAACATGCTGCGCTGGACCTCGGCCCGCACCATAAAGGAAAATTTTGTTTCTCCGGAGAATTTTGCTTATCCGTTTATGGAAAGTGATGACTGATGCTCTTTCCCCGTTTGATTTGATATTTTTAAACCTCCAGCTTCTATGAGCTGATCAGGCGTTACAATAGAACCATATTTTTCTTTTAGAAAATTAAGCCCTGCTTTCTGCTCTTCATAGATTTCAAAGATTTTCCGGGGACAGTTAGCTTCTTTGGTGTACGCATCTGTTTGCAGATCGATGCGTGCAATAATGTTATCGATATACAAAGAGAACTGTTTTTTATAGAGATCTTCGGTATACACTTTACCAATAGTCTTGTTAAAAATAGCCTTTAGATCTTCATACAGGGGCAAATATCCAATTGGTGTATTGATAGCTTTAAGGTCTTCATGGGCAAGGAGTTCAAGCCAGGTCAGCCATGGAAGAACATCTTTTTTTTCACCAAGCAGTCGCTTGTCATCGGGGTCACCACCCCGGGCAGCTTGAGTAAGGAAATAATTGAGACCGGCCATAACCGGTTTTACTTTAATTTTATCACTGTTATAAAATTTGAATTGTGCATCCATGTAATCCGAGAGAGAGCCGGGCACAAATGGTGCGTTGGCCCAGGGTTGACGTCTGACACCAGCAGCGCCAACTTCAGTTGCTGTCGCAGCTGAAAGAATCGACGCACCAATAACAACCCCCTGATCAGGAGTCTTTGCCGCCCATACAGGTGGATTGGTATCGCTGTCACGGCCGGAATAGGTTGTAACCCTCAACGGTACACCAGCAGGGTCAACACCCAGTTTTTTGTTATAATTTTCAATATCGGCGCAGCTTAATGTGCAGCGTGCATTGGGATGAGAACAGGGAACCGGGGTTCCATCAAGATATTTTTTATCGGGAGTCCATTTGTCAAGAAAATTTTTTCCTTTTGTCGGCGCAGGCTCTCCATCACCCTCCCAACGTGGTGTACCATCTTCTTCAATTAATATATTGGAGAAGATAACCTCAGATTTTATATCTCCGCAAAGGCATTTCATAAGATGCGGATCACCTTTACGGTTTACATCTTTGAGAATACCAAAAATCCCAATTTCCGGGTTTACCCCGCGGATAGTACCATCTTTTTCAATCCACATCTGAGCAAGATCATCACCGATGAAATCTGTTCCAACCATGGCAGTTGTTGTTTTCCCACAGCCTGAGGGGGCAGCTCCGGCAAAAAAAGTGTTACGGCCGCCAGGACCAGTAAGTCCGGTGATAAACATATGTTCTGAAAGCTCCTCTTCCACACGGCAGTAAGTACTGTGATCAATATGGAAGCGATGGTTTCCTTTTTTCAAAAGAAGTGTGTTTCCTGCATAGGTGCAGAACATTGAATAGGTGGTCTGCCAGCTTCTATCCATATAGATGCGCGCTTTGGGGATATCTTCACTTTTAAAGCGGCCATAACTGTGACAATTAGTAAAGAAAACACCAGCTCTCTCAACTTCTTTATCAAAATCATTAAATGCATTTGGATACAGAATATTTCCGGAATGCACAACATAATAGGAGTCAGTGATCATAATGGCGGGAATGGCGGTCCTGGCACCAACAGGACCACGGTTCCAGATGGAAACGATCATGGTTTTACCTGCCATAATACCGGTCATATGTGCTTTGATATAGGCATGAGATTCAGAACGTTCCTCTTTTAAAGCCAGACTTGAGATCTCCTCACCTTTGTTGTAAATGTAACAGGTCTGATTAACGAGACGTGCCTGATCCTCAGGAAGATCAAAATGGCAGGTGTGTCCCTGTGATTTTACCGTAAACTCTTCATTGTTCTCAATCGCCCTGTCACGTGTTGTTTGTAAATCATCTTCAGATCCGGAATTAAACCAAATAACGTCCGGGTTCATGAGCATTGCTGCGTTAGCTGTTTTTAACAAGGCCTCCTGATTTTTAATTGTGGAAATTTTGGCAAGATTACCTGGGTTGCATTTTTTTTTAAAAACGGTGTAAGCATCTTCAACGGTTTTCAGCCCGCCGAGATCGGAAAGGATGTCAATCCCTTTTTTAAATTCTAGTGTCATGTCATACATACTCCTGGAAAAAGTGACGTAAATTGGTTAATCTAACTAATTTGTATTTCAGAGCAAAAAAAAAGTCCAGCGGACTATCCTCAAAAAGGACTTTCCCCTGGCCGCACGGAAACTTTATTCCGCAGGAACCTGATTACCCAAGAGACATATCTGCCGATTCATCAGGTTGCTTTGCATGAAAACAGATTACAATAATACTTTTTCAGCCAGAAAGCCATCTCATTGAAATAAGGAAATTATACTATTTCCCCTGAGTATGGCAAGGGTAAAATACAATTCAGGGATTGCCTCTTGTTTTTGTTCTTTGTGTGGGTCTGGAATTCAGGAGGCTGATTTTAAAATAGATTCACAAACGCTACGGATTCTGGAATACATTTCATGTACAAGTTCAGGGTATACCCGGTGCAGAACAGGTCTGTCCTGGTTTTTTAAGGGGTGGCCGTGACCATGCTGCTTACGGCTGTCGGTAAATTTTAACACTCGGTTATCAAGTTTTTATGGAAAGGCCGATTAAGAGCTTCCAGCGGTTGCCTGTCAGGAACATTGAGAACCAAAGGAGATCAGACTTTTTGCCCCTTCAGGCGTTAAAAAAATCAAATAGTTTGAGGACCAGTGGCCCAGTTTTGATTTTTAGAAGGAAAAAAATCTTAAGCCCTCCTATGATTTGGTATAACGGCATACACAAAAGGTACTTGAAAGGGGATCAGGTGAATATGAAGGGCGTTACATACCTGAATCATCCCCGTGGCAGCATCAATGATCCCAAAGCAAAGATTACCCCCTATAAGCTGATGACGGGCATTGTTCCGGCAGATGTTGAAAAAGGGTACCTTGTTGTACCCAAACTCTTTGGCAGTGACGGGTATTTCAAGCATTTCAACTGGGAAAAGGCAGCCAGAGACGGGATGGCCGAGGCCTGCCTGGATTTCAGCGGAAAGGTAAGTTTTGTGGAAACCATTATGCACTGGCGGTTAACCCACGGTGTTGCGCCCAAAGAAAAAGCGTTGTCCTGTCTTTCCTGTCACGGCAGAGACAGTGTAATGGATTTTGAGAAACTGGGATACAAGGGTGATCCTGCCGTTATTGGCGGCCGGAAGTGTACGCCTTAAATTCAATCATCCCCATAATCGTTAAAACACCCTGTTCACCCTGATAAGTACTTCAGGGTGATTTTTTTCCAGGGGTTTTGGATTGACATATCCCTGGGACCAGTTATATATACATTCTATATTAACCTGCACACTGAATGATCATTTTTTTATGCAGATGTTCAGGGGTGACTCAGTTATAATTATCCTAAAACTCGATTATCAAGTTTTTATGCAAGAACCAATTAAAAGCCCCCAGCGGTTGCCTGTCAGGAACATTGAGAACCAAAGGAGATCAGACTTTTTCCCTGCCAGGCGTTGCGACAATCAAGCTGTTTGAGGACAAGTGGCCGCAGGTCGCTGATTTTTAGCCTGGCAGGGGAAAAGTCCTCCGTCGTTCTCGTTCCTGACAGGCAACCGCTGGGGGCGGAGCTATTCAAAAAACTTGATAACCGAGTAAAAGGAGCAAAGCAAAGGAGAGAATCAAATGATAAACAGATCACATGCCGCAGGGATATTGATTGGTTTTGCAGTTTTGTTTTTTAGCTGTCCAATGTTTGCCTGGGCTAAGGAATTTTCTGCAGACATTGTCATGGATATGCAGCGGGGCAGTTTTTCAGGCAAGGTGTATTTTAAAAATCATGACATGATCCGTAATGAAATGAATCAGATGATCAATATCATCAACCGTCCAAAAGTGTATCAGCTTTTTACAAAGACAAAAAAATATCATGTTTCCGATGTGGATGAAATGGAAAAAAAGAATCCCCTTGCCGGAGCAGAAGACTTTAAGGCCTGGGCCGCTCAGCAGAAAATGAAAAAAGTCGGGCAGGAGGCCATTGAAGGGTTTGACTGTGACATTTATGAAGGCGATGTCACCTATGATCAGGCAGCAGGAAAAACGCTTCACATGAAATTCTGGCTTTCAAAAAAGTTGAATTACCCTTTGAAAACTGAAAATACCATGCCTGGCCCCATGGGTAAGATGACCAGCCGGCTTGAAAACATCAAGCTAGGCCGTCTGGATGACAGCCTCTTTGAAATCCCTGACGATTATACAGAAGCTGCTTCCATGTCCGAGGCCATGGGCATGCCTGACATGGGCAGGTTTATGAAATCCAGGGGGGAAAACAAGGGAGAAATGCCCTCTGACGGCAGCACCCCTTCCAAAGAACAGATGCAGGAAATAATGAAGAAAATGCAGGAGATGATGAAACAGCAGAATCAGAACTGATCAATATGCCAGGATACAGCCCGGATAAATTCATCTTCCAGTTTTTTTCTCATCTGTTTTATCTCTTCCAGAGCTGTCACCATGCTGTTTTTGGGGGAGGGCGGACCGGGCAGAGCCAGGCATTTTTTCTGTGCCGGACAGATATACCAGGTGCAGATGAAGGGACGGGCCGTTCTTGGAAGAATGCATCCCTTTTCTGTAAGGTGGGGGCATGAATTTTCTTTTTTGATGATCTGGGATTCCGGAAAATTCAGACCGCTGAAATACACAAAAAGCAGATCCTTAAAATCATACCACACAGTGGCCTTTCTGCAGCAGATGTCTGTGCAGGCCGCACAGGTGCTGCTGCATAACAGATCCAGGTCTGAAGAAACCCGCTCCAGTCGCTTTTTAATCCGGCCGGCCAGAGAAATGGCGCTGCCCAGCCTGTCCTGGTTTTTATCACTTGTATGACTGAGGGCCCATACCAGTTCTGTCCACTCTCTGGGACTCTGCCAGGGGGGCATTGAGATTTTGGGTTGAGTTTTTTTGTCCATGTTTACAGATTTTTTTCTTAATTGAGCTGCAGTCTTTCTTTTTTTAAGTCAGTACTTATTATCCCTTAAATGATTTTAAGTAAAGGGAAAACGCAATGCAACCAGCAATAGATGGATCAGATATACTTAAATTCAGAGCTCCTGACACCACAAACCTAATATATTGTTTTAACTGAAAATATTCAAATTTAGGATCGTAATTTTAAATGCATAAAAAAACCAGACAAATACCATATATTGTGCTTATTGTCT
>JAYEJJ010000048.1:0-5866 GCA_034660495.1 Thermodesulfobacteriota bacterium
ATTCCCCTCAATTCTCTGGGAAAGCGCTAAACCGGGTATCACAACCGTTGCCCATCTTTCTCCATTGTCTTTGTGTGACACAGTGACTGTTTTTCCGGAAGAAAGGCTTGTCAGGGTAACTGCCATCCGCTTTTCAACCGAGGCCGTATCCACGGATCTGCTGAACCCTAGAAAAATTTTTGGCTCGGTTGTGTTAAACACTGCTCCCTCACGGGGAAACCAGTCCACTATGCCGGCGCTGGAACCCGTTTTTACAAACTGGGCCACAGATACTGCACCGGGCACGGGCAGAATACTGCCGTCCTGAAATAGATCCTGACCGGCATAAGTCAGCACGGCGCACCAGAAATAGTCACCATTAACCTCATTCTGACCAAATACAAAATTGTAAAGATCCACTATGGGAATTTCAAAAGGGATCCATCCTTGCAGCACCGCTGTTTTTTCTGTTGTCAACTGCAAATCCGGGCCCAAGTAATAAATGGACGAATCAAAGGGCTTTACCAGGCCAAGATAGAGATCAACAGGCTGATCCCAGGACCCGGTTATACCACCCCTGAACATTATTTCATCACACTGTTCCACACTGTTTCTGTTTACTTCAACATCGACTCCCACCCCTGCAGAACCTGTCACTGGAAATGAGATGATCAAAACTGCCAGAACAACAAGGATATTTAAACATGACAATTTCTTAGTTACACTTAACCAATGCATAAATCAAACCTTCTATAAACGCTGAATAAATTTATATCTGCTGTTGCGCCGAAAATGCAGATCTCTGCTGTTAACTTCTTGTAATTAGGTATGATAGACAAATAATATTGTCAAGGTATTTTTTGTTTGATTTTTTTGGGTAATCAGTATATCACCTCCCAATGAATTACGCAAATTTATCAAAACATCTTGTATTTGCTCTGTTTCTTTTTCTCCTCTCTGCCACTATCAGCTTTGTTCTGATAAAGCGTGTAAAGGTACTGGATATCCCCAATGGACGATCCTCCCACAACAAGTCAACCCCTACCATCGGCGGAATGGCGATTGTATTTACGTTTTTTTTCAGCATGCTGCTCATCTATATTTTTGAGGACAAGTCCATAATTCAGGAGCAGTATTTCATCGGGTTTACCTGCTCCAGCCTGCTGATTGCCGGTATGTCACTGTATGATGATCTGAAAAAAAAGGCCTTTTACATCAGGCTGCTCACACACGCGGTGGGCGTTATCATTGTTATGTCTTCAGGGATTGTCATCAATGCAATCGACTTTCCATACAATATTTTATTTGTACACAACAGATCACTTGGGGCTGCAGGCTATTTTTTTACCTTCTGGTGGATTATGGGAATGATCAACTCCTACAATTTCATGGATGGTCTCAACGGCATGGCCGGGGGAAACGCTGTTATTGCAACGGTCTTTTTCTGCATCATATCTTTCAGCCAGGGCAGCAATTTTGCCTATATAGTCTCATATACCCTTGGTTCCGCTATTCTCGGCTTTTTAATCTTTAATTTTCCAAGGGGAAAGTTGTTCATGGGAGATGTGGGCAGCACCTTTCTCGGGTTTTCTTTTGCTGTCATTGCCATCATTGCTTCTCTGTACGACAATGCCCACACCTCTCTGCTGGTCATTCCCCTGCTGTTTTTCCATTTTATCTATGATACATTTTTTACTTTTCTGCGACGTCTGGTTAAAGGGGAAAATGTGTTCCAGGCCCACAGAACCCATCTGTATCAGCTCTTCAACCGTATGGGGTTCAATCACTTGGCCGTGACCGGCTTTTATTGTGCAGTCGCCATTCTCCAGGGATTTGGTGCAATGTGGATGGTGACCATACCCAATCTGGAAAGGGTATTAGTGTTTATTCCATACTTGATTTTTCAGCTCATTTACTCCATAATCATCATAATAAATGCAAGAAAAAGAGGTCTATTATGAACAATTCATCCCCCAATATCATATTTGGATTCGGAGAACATCCAAGACCCAGACAGTCTGGCTATTTCTACTATAAACCACCAACCTGGCTCGGGGATTTCCAGATAAAAACACTGAGTATTCTCGATCTGTTCATTATTGATGAAAATTATTTAACCGATATCATCACAAAAGGAATTGATAATCTGCTCAAAGAAAAAAAATATGGAGAAAACAAGGAATTTTATTTATCAAACTATGAAACAGAAAACATGAAACCCTTTGCAGTGGAAATACTCAGAAAGGTAATTGAGGAAAAAATCAAAACCCCTTAATTTATCAGACCGGCAGACTCACACGCCACATACTCGGGAACAATTTCCTTCATACGGCTTTTGATGGCACTGGTGTCACGTTTGACTGCTGCCTGCTTTAACCGGTCAAGCTTGCCGTTGAGCTTGTTCATATCTACCTGGCAGCAGTTTAATATCATGATCTGTTCGTGATCTGTTGGTACCACATTCTCATCATCGGTCATCAGCTCTTCATAAAGCTTTTCGCCCGGCCTCAAGCCGATATACTCAATTTTAATGTCAATGTCCGGCTCCAATCCGGAAAACCGTATCAAATCCCTTGCCATGGTGGCAATATTTACCGGCTCACCCATATCCAGAATAAAAATCTCACCGCCTCTGCCCATGGCCCCGGCCTGTAGAATCAACTGACAGGCTTCCGGGATCAGCATAAAATACCGGATCACATCCGGATGGGTCACGGTGATGGGGCCGCCCTGTTTTATCTGATTCTTGAACAGGGGGATAACACTGCCTGCACTGCCAATGACATTACCGAAACGCACTGTGACAAACTGGGTTTGGGACTGTTTAAACAGACTCCTGTTTTGCACAATCATCTCGGAAATCCGCTTGCTGGTGCCCATGATATTGGCCGGGTTTACTGCCTTGTCCGTTGAAATAAAGACAAATTTTTCACACAGATACCGGTCAGCCACCTCAACCAGGTTTTCCGTGCCGATGATATTGTTTTCAACAGCTTTCCAGGGATGCATCTCGAGCATGGGCACATGTTTATACGCAGCAGCATGAAACACAATTTCCGGACCAAAGTCTTTAAACACCTTGACAACATCTTCTTTTTTCTGAATATCCCCGAGAAGCGGAATCACCTCGATATTTGGGAAATTCTTCTTAAGCTCCAGATCTATCTCATAAAGGGGACTTTCCGCCCTTTCAAACAAAACGATTCTGTCAGGGGCAAACCGGCCGATCTGACAGCACAGGCCTGTACCAATGGACCCCCCGGCGCCGGTTACCAGAACGGTTCTATCGCCAAGACAGGCCCCTATTTTTTTTATCTCCAGATCCACAGGTGTCCGGCCGAGTAGATCCCTGTACTCCACATCCCGGATGGTATTTACCGAAACTTTGCCGTTGATCAGTTCCCCCATGCCGGGAACGGTCCTGTAGTGAACACCGCTTTTTTTGCAGAGGTCAACAACTTCTCTCATGCGCAGGGCCGAAACCGATGGGATGGCAATGATTATGCCTGATATGTCAAGGGTGTTCACCACCTGCCCGATATCTTTAATACGGCCGATCACAGGTGTGCCGTGAATTTTTTTTCGAAGTTTAGCGGGATCATCGTCAAGAAACCCGACAACCCTGTATCTCAGGTCAGTATTGTCCTTAATCTCCCTGAAAATTTTTTCTGCACAGTCCCCTGCCCCTATAATGACTACTCTTTTTACAGACATCTGCTTTCTAGTCAGCCGGTTGAACAGGTTTACCCCGAAACTGCGGGCAGTGATGCTGTGTGCAAACTGCTCATGAAACATCCGGATCACCACCCGGGATCCCCCTATAAATATCAGCGTGAGGCAGAAATCAATAAAAAACACACTCCTGGAAACGCCCTGGAATCGATACTTCCACCACACAAAAAACACCAGCAGTACAGAAGAGAGAAACACAGCCTTGAAAATGCCTATCATGCTGTTCAGACCGGTATAGCGCCACATTCCCTGGTACAGATCCATATAAAAAAAAATCATCATCTTGATGATGACCGCACAGGGCAGGACCTCTAAAAACACATCATATTCATTCTTACCAATGACAAATTCAAAGCGAATCAAATGGGCAAGAAAAAAGGACAGGCACATCAAAAACACATCTACAATAAGGATCACAAACAAATTTCTTGATCTGATCAAATTCATAAAACCGCCGGGTTAAAATATTGTTTCATTTTTTTAAAGGCTTTATTTTTTATTAAATGCATTGTCATCATGTATAAAATACTTTTTTAAAAATATCAAATAAAATCTTATTCATGTCATTCATTAACTCGTCGATATCGAAATCAACGGGAAATTCAGGATTTTTACCGGCTTACTGCCTCAAGGCCTGAAGCTGTCTCCTCAACAGCGAACCTTCTGAGTGGAAATAGACTGGACCAACCCCTAGGAATTCCTGGACAAGGAACTTCAAAGTGTTGTGCAGGATGCGGAGCTGGGCTTGCGTCACGCGGATAAACTGGTCAAGGTGTGGTCTCTGAAGGGGGAAGCGTTCAATGTGATGATTCATATTGAGGTCCAGGGGGATAAAGATCCTGCTTTTGAGAGACGAATGTACATTTACAACTACAGGATTTTTGATAGGCGCTATCTGCCGGTCACAAGCATTCTCGACATATACAGGCTGATTGACTGGATGATGATGCTGCCGGAAGAGTTAACAAAACGGTTTACAGAAGACCTTATTAATTATGAGGAGGAGAAAAAAATGCCATATATAATCAGTGCGGAAAGAATTGGTATGGAAAAAGGTATGGAAAAAGGTATGGAGAAAGGTATGGAGAAAGGCCAGATCTCCGAAGCAAGGGAAATGGTTCTAAAAGCCCTTGATACAAAATTCAGTAAAAAAGTGCCTGTGGATGTTTATAAAACGATTAACATAGTTAACAACAGGCTATTACTCAAGGATCTCCTTGGATCTGCCATTTTAAAAGGATGTTGAAACCGATCAAATCATATCGCTCCATAGTCTTAAGCGTTCGTGACAAATTTGATTTATTCCTGTGGGTTAACGATTCAAGAGGGGAAATGGAGTGTGGCTCATGCTGACTTCCATTTTTCCAGAATCTTGATTGACAACGGAATAAATAATTATGTTGGTGTCAAGATAATGCATTATTCATGTCGTTCATTATCTCATTAATGTCAAAATCATCAGGTATCGTTTCAGATTCAGCGTGTTCAAAAATTTTATCCATGAGCTGTAAGGCTGACCCCCGGGTTATCCAAATTATCATTTATAGTGCTCCAACTTAGGTTTTTCTTGGCATGGTTTTTGATTTCACTGGACAAGCATCCAGCAAAATGATACTTCCATAAAGGTAAACTTTAACCAGATGGAGGTAAGCATGGATTTAACTGACTATAAGTTCAGCCCTGAAGAAATTGAAAATTTAAAAAAATATCGAGACCATCAAAAGGATGCTCGGCTTAAAATAAGGTTTATTGCTCTTTTCATGATTGCTAAAGGGAATGATCTTACAGAAATAGCGCAAGTAATAGGGAAATCCCCTAAAGCAGTAAAAAACTGGTTTGTGCAATACGTCACCAAAGGGATAGACAGCTTGAATTCATTTCAGTACAAGCCCAAAAAAACGTTTCTTGATGTCGAGCAGATCGCACAGCTTATAAGTTGGGTTAGGGAAACAAATCCTGCGAGAACAAAGGAGGTTAAAGAGCATATAAAAAAAAATTTTAACGTCAGCTACAGTATTGAAGCTGTAAGGCAATTGCTCATAAAAAATGGTCTCAAAGTATTAAAACCAAAAGTTGTTCCTGGCAATCCTCCAAGCGAACAAGATCAAAAGAAAACAGTTGAACACTACTTTGAGATGAAATCGTCTTGCGAGCC
>JAYEJJ010000049.1:0-24164 GCA_034660495.1 Thermodesulfobacteriota bacterium
GAAACGAGAACGACGGAGGACTTTTTCCCTGCCAGGCTAAAAATCAAGGAACTGCGGCCACTGGTCCTCAAACAGCTTGATTGTCGCAACGCCTGGCAGGGAAAAAGTCTGATCTCCTTTGGTTCTCAATGTTCCTGACAGGCAAACGCTGGGGGCTCTTAATCGGCTCTTCCATAAAAACTTGATAACCGAGTTTATGTATTGAGTTATTGAGTGTTCGGAGAATCTGTTTCACAAAATCCCGGATTTCATCCCGCACCCTGCGATAATGGGTCATGGCTTCGTCGTCGGTTTTTGCATCCACGGCCAGCCGGGGCGGATCATCAAACCCCGCATGAACCACCACGGCCTTTCCCGAAAACAACGGGCAGGATTCATGGGCATGATCACACACCGTAATCACGTAATCAAATGACAGGTCCGACAGCTCATCCACGGTTTTGGAAAAATGCCCGGAGATATCTACCCCGGCTTCCGCCATGGCCCGGACCGCAAGCGGGTTCATACCGTGCGTTTCAATGCCCGCGGACCAGGCATCAATTTGATCGGATGTCAGATGCCTGGCCCACCCTTCGGCCATCTGGCTGCGGCAGGAATTGCCAGTGCACAGAAACAGAATTTTTAATTTTCGGATCATGATCAACGCCCCTTTAAGCGTATTGGCCGTTATCTATGCAAATTCAAACCCGGACAAAAACAGGTTCAGTGAGATAGGGCAGGGTTTCGCCTATATCTACGTTCAAATATGCCCTGCAATGCACTGATTCAAAATTGGCATTGCATTCGGGCCGAAAAATTTCTTTCTCTTCTTCGTCGCAGCATGTTTCAGTCATACCTGCCTCGGTCAGTTACTTTTTAATCCAGGAAAGGACGTCTTCCTTTTTGGGAATTTTCCCCACGGATTTTACCTCTCCGTCAACCACCACTGCGGGCGTTCCGAACACGCCATACCCCGCAATTTTCATCACATCAGTTACTTTTTCCACATCCGCAGTCACACCGGATTCCCCAAGTGCTTCTTTAACGATGGATTCTGTCTGTGTGCATT
This sequence comes from Thermodesulfobacteriota bacterium, assembly GCA_034660495.1. Classification (GTDB taxonomy): domain Bacteria; phylum Desulfobacterota; class Desulfobacteria; order Desulfobacterales; family Desulfobacteraceae; genus DATFJZ01. The sequence continues at coordinate 1,049 of JAYEJJ010000049.1, forward strand.
TCGGGCAACCCGGCCCCAGTACTTTAATTTCCATGATTCCTTTTCCTTTCGCTTATGGTTTACCAAATTTGTTTAACGTCATGTTTCATCAAAGAACATCCTCACACGAAAAACGTTCCGTAAATCATTCCGGCAATGGTGGACATCATCACCACCGTGACCACAAACACCGCGGTTTTTTTAAATCCCAGCACGCCGTTGATAACAATCATGTTGGGCAGCGACAATGCAGGGCCTGCCAGAAGAAGGGCCAGTGCTGGTCCCTGCCCCATGCCGGAGCCTAAGAGGCCCTGCAGAATCGGCACTTCCGTGAGGGTGGCAAAATACATCAATGCACCGGCCACCGACGCAAAGAGATTGGCCCACAAGGAATTACCGCCCACCAGGGCCGCAATGTATTTTTCCGGTATCAGGGCCGGATGTCCCGGCCGGCCCAGCAGAAATCCGGCTGCAATGACACCAATGGCCAGCAGCGGGGCAATCTGTTTGACAAAGCCCCAGGTGGCATCCACCCAGGAGATCAGTTCATCCTTTTTAAACCAGGCTTTTAACATCCCTGCCAGAATGATCATCAAAACAATGGTGACAATCCATTTAACGGCAAAAATGCCTTTCCAGACAGCGGCAGCATCCGGCCCGGGCTTGGCAAAGGCGGCAAACACAAGAATCAACACCATGGTCAGCATGTAAATCGCATTTTGGGTAAGCGACCGGCCGGTATCGTCTTCATCTGTCAGGTAAAAATTTCCCGCCGCCCGCTCGACGTCATCTTTTCTGAACACAAAGGCCATGGTAAGCCCCACGCCCACGGCAAAAATAATCGCACCCAAAGCCCTTGCAAGACCCAGCTGCCACCCAAGGATGCGTGCGGTCAGCACGATGGCCAAAACGTTAATGGCCGGGCCTGAGTAAAGAAAGGCTGTGGCCGGGCCGATGCCCGCACCTCTTGTATAAATGCCTGCAAACAGCGGCAGCACCGCGCAGGAGCAGACGGCCAGGACGGTGCCGGAAACCGATGCCACGGAATAGGCCAGCACTTTTCTGGCCTGGGCCCCGAAATATTTCAACACCGCCGCCTGGGATACAAACACGGCAATGGCACCGGCAATAAAAAACGCCGGAATCAGACAGGTGAGTACATGCTCCCGGGCATATTCCTGGAGCATCATGAACGCTTCAAATCCAGCCTGGCGGACCTTTGGATCGGCCCAGGGAATAAAATAGGCACCGAGAAACAAAAAAACGAGCCAGAACAGTTTTGTTTTTTCCTTCATTTTTAATATCCTTATTCGTTTAATCAGGAGTCAAATAACCCGCCGCCCATGAGGTAAAACCAGGTGGCGACCCAGTTGGCCAGCACCACGGTAACGAGAAACAGCACGTTTCCCACACTCATGAGCGCCACTCCGCTCATGATATTGCCCACCACGCACCCGCCGGCAATGGCCGCTACCCGCACCCAGGAGAATGCCGCCGAAAAACGACACCGCCGTCTGATCCGGGGGCCGGGGCAGAAATTTGATTTTCCCGGAGAGTTTTGCGCTGGTAAATGATCCGACCACCAGAAAAATAACTTCCAGAATCAGCCACCAGGAGACTTTTTTTGCCGGCCCGGATGCATTTGCAGGTTTTGAAGGGGCTTTTTTGGAAAAAGGCGCCGCTTTTGGCGCATACACATGGTTTAACGGCGCATCTGTTAACAGCAACTGGGCATGAAGTACGCCGTGGGTCACTCCCAGGGGATAATTCCGCCCGCTGGCCGCGGAGGACAGATAGGCAAAACAGGCCAGAACACCAATGGCGATGCCGGCCTGCCAGGGTTTCCAGGACCGGGTCACGACACGTTCCAGAACCGGAAGGTCTTCTCTTTTTACGGCATTGGAGGGTGCCGGTGTTTTCTTCTTTACAATCACTGCAAAAATGACGGCAACAGCACCGAAGAACAGTGCAAGCACCCACAACCTGGTAAAGGCACTGACAATCAAAACAACGGCCAGACAGCCAAACCAGAATAAAATTATTTGTTTCCAGTTCTTACGGGTTTGTAAAGACATACTTTTTTACCTTCCACTCGATCATCATGTTTTTTAAATAGTACCGCCCCCAACGGCTGCCTGTCAGGAACGAAAACGACGGAGGACTCGTTCCCCGCCAGGCTAAAAATCCGCGACACTGCGGCCTGCGGTCCTCAAACAGCTTGATTTTTCAACGCCTGGCAGGGAAAAAGTCTGATCTCCTTATAAAGATTTAATAGAAACGCAAATTAGCGTCTGCAAATATTTTCTCTGTTGATATCCGGCAACTTCGCCAACAAGGACTGAATGTCCGGGTCACTGTCCAGCCAATGTCTTAAACTGCCAATCAGTATGGCGGCATAGGGGCTGTCCCTGCCATCCGAAAGACTGTAATTCACCCACAATCCGTCCTTTTTTGATATTATTAATCCTGCATTTTCCAAAATCTGTAGGTGTTTGCTGGCGGTAGACTGGGCAGAATTCAGAGCGGTCTGAATTTCACACACACACATATCACGATGCTGAAGCATTTTTATAATTTTGACCCGGCTGGGGTCTGAAAGGGCTTTCATAACATTTAAGAACGGCTTCATATATCCTCCTTTAATTTTTATAAATTGCAATATAACGATATAGTATATAATTATCAATATATTTTTTCTTCACTGAGATTAAATTGTTAAATTTTTAAACGTTGATTAAAGTAAAACACAAATTTCTATTTTTTTTTCATAGCAGAAAAACATAGAAAATTTTTTGATTTCTGGAGTTTAGATCTTTCGGTTTCCCGGCGATTTTTTGACCGCGCCACCGCCTATCTGAATGTGGAAAATATTTTTGACAGTGTAGACAATGAGGGTATTGCGCCGGGTACGATTTACACCGGCGGGGTGAAATTTGAATTTTGACAATACAATTGCAGGCGCAAAGGTTTAAGATGTCTGATATCGCGCTGAGACACAGATGCGCAGGGTATCCCATATCGCCCCTGCTGTTTGTCATGGGCAATCTCTGAATCATGCTGTCAGCTGTTATTTTAAAAATTCAAGCACGTATTTGGCTGCCGTCAGTATCATGATCCCGGTCAGCATCCATTTGATGGCCCTGGCCGGGACAAATTTCTGGCACCGGGCCCCTAAGTACATGCCGGCCATGCCGCCTATACCGAACAGAATCCCCAGCAGCCAGTCCGGTGCCACGGACAGGTGTGGATAAAACGGTGCAATGGCCTGATAGAAAATCACCCCGGCAATGGAGGTGACAAAGGTTCCCATCAGGGCGGCTCCGGCTGCAATATATACCGGCAGCCCGAAAAAAGTGACAAAAAACGGGGCGATGATGGAACCGCCGCCGATGCCGTAAATCCCGCCGACAATGCCCACAATAAAACTGAGAAAAAGGATGCCCGGAAAAGATACTTCATAGGTTTCCCCATAAAATGAAAAACCCAGCTGCCGGATATTGAAATGCGTCACCGTGGAGGGCCGTTCTGTGCTGTCATCTGGATGCCAGGTTTTCATAAGGGTTTGGAACCGCTTTTCATTGTCGCCTTTACCATTGTTCCGACTGGATTGCTTAAGCAGGTCCCTGATCATTTTAAGCCCGATATAGAATAAAACCCCGGCGGCAAACAGCTTGAACAGCCGGGGATCCGGCAGCCAGGCCACCCGAACGACCGCGCCGATGAACACGCCGGGCAGGGTTCCGAGAATGACGATCCAGGTCAGTGGCCATACCATCCGGCCTTCGCGCCAGTAACGGTATACGCCGCTGGGAATGGCCACAATGTTGAACAACTGGTTGGTGGCACTGACCGAAGGATGGGTATAGCCCAGCACCGACATCTGAAACGGCAGCAGCAGAAACGCACCTGAAACACCGCCCATGGAGGTAAAAAAAGACACCACAAACGCAACCAGCGGCGGTATCCAGACCGCTGTTTCTATGCCTGCAGTTGAAAAGTACATATCAGTTCTCCCGATCAAAATATTATTTTATTATCACGTAAAATTATATATTCGTGACATTAACAATCATTGACAAGAGATGTCAAGTAGTTTATTGAATCATCCCATAAACACCCATGCCCTGACAGGCACAACAAAATATGCAGATATAAGAGCGAGGTATACGCTTAAAACTTAACACTTTCATATAACATAACTGCAACCCATTGAAAGTATGGAAAACCGATATGGCAGATCAAAAGAAAACACCACAGGATCAGAATTTTTCACCGTCCAGCGAAAAAGACCACAGCCGGATCATCTCCCTTGCCCATACCGACCCTTGCCTGGATACGGCCCAGTTGAATCAGCTGGAACAGTCCTTTCGAAAATGGGCAACCGATTCACCCCGAGCTGATGTGCGCTTTTCCCGCTGCCGCATTCTGATCACATTTCTCTTGACCCGGTATACCGGGGCAAAATTAAAGGAAGTGCTGGCGGTCAACCCTTTTACAGACATCGATTCACAGAATCATGCGGTGACATATTGCAGCAGCGGGCCTGAAACCGTTGTGAAACCAAGAAAGGTCTATATCTCCGAGGCCCTGTGCAATGAGATCCTGAAACTGATCCACACCCTGGAATTTATAAAAAAATCAGGCCGGCTGCCTGATCTGGATCCCGGATTTGTTCGCCGTAAATTTTATGAAAGGACCGCAGCCTGTGGGTTTGGCAAGGAAATGGGTGGCCCGGAAGCCATCCGCAGGGCCAGGGCGATCGAGTTGATGCAGGGCAATCTACCGCTGCCGGCCGTACAGATGATTTTAGGACACACATCAGCCAATCTGACTTCATCTTATGTCACTTTTTCTGAATCTGAGATTCAGGCGGTTGCCAAGCGGTTCATGGAAAAAGAATCCGGTCGCAGAACCAGTGCCCGTAACGCTTTTTTCTGTAAAGTTACGACCATCGTAAAAGGAGATATTCAGTCTCTGATCGAAATGACCACCCTGGACGGGCACCCCATCATCACCGTGATAACCAATGACAGTGTAAAACGGCTTGGCCTGGTTTCCGGTAAATGGGTCACCGCTGAGGTCAAGGCCCCCCAGGTGATGCTCCAAAGCGCTGATGTATCTTGTGCATGCAGTGTGGAAAACCGGTTCAAAGGGATTGTCACCCGGATCACCCGGGGAAAAATCAATACCGAATGTATTGTCACAGTCTCAGAGTCCATGCAGATCTGTGCGGTGATATCCTCGGCAGGCTCCTGGATATCCGGTATAAAACAAGGAGACCAGGTCCGGGCTTTTTTCACTGCTATTTCCGTGGTGCTTCATCTGGACTAATAATGATAAAAACAAACCATACCGGTAACAAAAACAAAGGGGCCATACAATAAATGGATAAATTGCTCAGGGTCACGCTGGGTGGGCTGGTATTGACTGTTGTTTGATTCCAGATCTGGTTATGTTGGGTATTGCATTCAAAGGGTTTATCGGCCCTGAAGCCGATGACAGGAATAGCTGAGATCAAAATCGATCGGGTTAGACGTATTCTAAAAACGGCAAATATGCGGAAGATCAGAAACCGCGCCTTGAATAACGGATTGTAAAAATGGATATGCCCCGATTGTGATCGATGATCAACAAATAATTTTCAGTATTTCCAACGTAGCGGTGCCAGTGTTTTTGAGAGCAAATTCATGAGAAACGATATTTCCTTCAATGGCGGGATCAAAAGGGGAAGACCCCGCATACCGCCCTCCATTCTGAAGTTAGAGATCCAATTTAAACTGGCTCATATAGCGGGTCAGTTTTTTTGCGTTTTCAGCTTCAATCTGCGAACAGTTTTCCGCTCCCTTTGCCCCTTCCGCCACCATTGTGGCAAAAACCATGCAGGTGGGTTGACCACACTCCCGGCAGTAGGTCATAGGCAGCAATTTCAGGATTTCAATGATACCAGGCCTCGGCATCCCGTCCGTGCTGGGTTCAATTTTTTCCAGGTTATCCCATGCATCGTTGATTTCGTTTTTCATCCATTCAACGATCTTCCGGGCTTCAGCCTCGTCTTTAAGGGCATTTACTGCAATTTTGTCCCCATGTACCGTGATGAGTTTTCCCTGGACTCGGAAGGTCACCGCCGGCGGATTCTGGAAAAATTCAAATCCTCCGAGGACTGCATTCAGATAAGGCAGGGCCCCACTGACATCCTGGTCCAAATGAGCAAAGCAATGAATGGCTTTGGCACCCGGCTGACATTTAGAATTAAATATTTCAAGGTGGTAATTCTGTAAAAGCATAAGTCTGTCCTCTCTGGTTTATGACGGGTCAATCAATTCAGAAAAGGGGTTAGTATGAAATATCCGCCTAAAATCACAATGGTTGTGCCGGCAAGTTTTCTGAACCAGCCGCCTGCCCCGTTCCAAGTGCTGTTTTCCAGCATTTTTTTTACGGCAGGGGTGGCCGATAATCTCCGAATTGAAAAAATTGCCGATCCGGATCAATGAACCGCCAAGGGCCGCAGGGATGGCAATACGGTCCAGCAGCCATAAGAAACGCTGATCCTTTTTTTTGCATGAATAGATAAAAAGCGCTGTCAGAATGCCTGCAGCCCCGCCATGGCTGGCCAGTCCCCCTTCCCAGATTTTTAAAATCCGGACCGGCTGATCCAGGTAGTATACCGGGTCGTAGAACAGGCAATGGCCCAGTCTGGCACCGATGATTGTCCCTATCACCATATATTTCATCAAGGATGACAGATCCTGTACCGGCCGGTCTTTTTTCCTGTAAATCGCCGTCATGAGGATCTGACCTGAAACAAAGGCGGCTGCAAAGAACAGACCGTACCACCTGATGGCGACAGGGCCTGCTGTAAACGTCACCGGAGATATATCCCAAAAAAAAATGGGGAGGCATTTGTCTCTATTCTTCCTGGGGGTATTTCGTGGCGGCCCCGTTCGCAATCACTTCGCACAAAACAGTGCCTTTGCCGCAGGGTTCGGTTTCAAGCTGGAGTACGCAATGATCAATACCAAATGAGTGACGCAGTGAATGCCGTGCCTTTTGCAAAATCGTCTCTGCCTGGCTGAGCATCTGGTCGGCCACAACAAGGTGGCATGAAAAAGAGATTCCCGAAGAACTGACAGGCCATGCATGGATGTAGTGGACATTCTTAATCCCCTCCATTTCCATCAGGTGGGCGTGGACCTCCTTTATGTTAAAATTTTCCGGTGTAGCGTTCATCAGGATTTTAGTGGATGCATTCAAAATACCCCAGCAGTTTTTCAATATAAAAACGGCAATCAGGACGGATAAAACAGGATCTATCCAGAACCAGGGTTTGACCATCATGATCAGACCGCTGATCATGACCGCAATCGAGGTCAAAAAATCTCCCAGCATGTGCAGAAAGGCCCCTTTGATATTGAGATTGTCTTTGGAATCCCTGTAAAGCAGCCACGCTGAAAATCCGTTTCCCAAAATCCCCACAAGGGCGGCCCAGACCACGACATGGCCGGAAACCGTTTCAGGTGCGGCAAGTCTCTGAAACGCCCCGTATAGAATAAAGACACAGGCGCCGCTGAGAATGATGACATTCACCAGGGCCGCTATAATTTCAGCCCGTTTGTACCCGAAGGTGTTTTGGTGTGAGACGCCTTTTTTCCCGATCCTGAAAGCGATATAGGAAATGAGAATCGCGCTGAAATCACTGAAATTGTGGGTGGCATCGGAAATCAGCGCCATGCTGTGGGCAAAGAGACCGGCAATGACCTGTATGACAGGGATGATAAGGTTCAATCCTAACGTAATTAAAAGCCGGGTTCCACTGCTTTTTTCCATATCCACATGGTGGTGGTTCCCGTCGCAGACACCGGAATGGGCATGCTCCGGGTGGGGGGCAATGGTCAATTTTTCGTCTGCCGCCTTTTGGCAGCAGGGGGCATGGTCGGTATGCTCATGGTGTGCCACAACAGGCCTCCGTATGATGACATTTATGAGAAGTTCGCCGTCTGGCTGGGGCCGTAACCGACCTCAAAAACAGGCATTCATTGTTTCTGCAGTTTCTTTTCGATATGTTTTGCCAGCCTTTCCCGGATGAACGCCAGGGCCGCATCCTTATCCTCGTCCATGGAAATGGCCAGTACCCTTTGATCATCTTGGATGTCCATTTCGATTCGGACCGGTTTTAAATTCATTTTGTGTTCTCCTTTTTTCCCTTGACGCTGTAGGCAAACATGGAAATATAAATCAAACCGTGCCCACCAGAAGCCCTCCCACGTTTACATCGGCCAGGGGGAGAGCCGTTCCAGGCCCACGACCCATTCAAAGTCAATGGGAATCATCCCGGCAATGGTCCCGAATGCGATCATGAACAGCGGGCGGAACCGGACTGAAACGCTTTCCATGGCCGCCTCAAACTCATATTTCATTTCCTCCTGAGTCAATCGGTTCACACAAAATGGTTTTTCACTGCCAATTACCCAGTATATGTGGTTATTTGACGATACAAATACCCGACCACAGCATTCTGCTACCTTTATGAGTGTATTCTTACACCTTGGAATGCAGCGTTTATCCGCTGCCCCATTTAAAATAACACGGACTATAAAATCGTTAGATATAAATTTAGTGTTTTGTAAAGGTTTTGTCAAGGCACAATGCCTGTGTCAGGATGCCTGGGTTATTTTAATACTCCTTTTATGCAGTAATGCATTCCTTTTTTTCCGCCTATCATCATCATGGACTTGGCTTTCTCCAGATCCAGCCGGCCGTCAGGGGGCAGGTAGATGTCGTCCACCTCAAGCCTTGTTACCTGTCCCATGATCAGGGGATAGCCCTCTCCTTTGTGGAAGCCTGCACTTCATCCAGGCATAGGCTCCTTCGATACCAGGGGCTGTAATGGTTTCAGACGGTCTGGGGGGTCAGATCTACCAGCGCAAACTCATTTTGTTCAGGTACGGAACAGGGTTTCACATCCGGGGCAGGTGTAGTGATTGCGCTCCACTCCTGCAAACCCTCTAATGGATTGACGATTCACACGGTGGGGTCTGAAATAATTTTTCACAAAAACCCTTTATGCCTTTCCCGGGCTTATACCGCCTTTATAGTTGACAATTAATCTTGTCTTCCGGTAGTATGGATGCATACATTGGCAGCATATGATAAAAAAACACCAAAAGACTGCGGAGGAGGCCGAAATGGAACTTGCTGTTCAGGAAAAATTTGAATATCTTGAATCCGTACTGGGTCAATTTATCGTTCAGACCAATACCAGCCTTTCCCGGCTTGAAAAGAACATTTCAGCCCTTTCCATTGAATTACGGGAACAGGACGAAAGATTCAAAGCAGAAATCCGGCAACAGAACAAAATGTTCAAAGCAGAAACCCGGGAACAGAACAAAATGTCCAAAGCAGAAACCCGGGAAATGGATGAAAAATTTAGAAAAGAAATGGATGAGTTCAAAGACGAAATGCGTGAGTTCAGAAATGGTCTTCAGGCAGATCAAAAAAAGATGAACAAAAAATGGGGAGAACTTGCCAACAAGATGGGTACCATTGTCGAGGATATTGTGGCCCCATCTTTGAGGGGCATTGCCCGTGAATATTTCAATGTGGAGGAATTTGATAATTTCTATGTACGGAACAGGAGAAAGAACCCGTCAGGAGATGGCAGGCGGGAATTTGACGTGGTAGCCTACACCCGGGATTACCTTTTCATTGTTGAAACCAAATCCACTCCAAGAACCTCTTATATCCACGATTTCATAAATTTCATACCGCAAATCCCCCTGTGGTTCCCGGAATCGGCCGGAAAAGCCATCATCCCGATATTTGCATCTCTTTACCTTGAACCCGACTCCATCAGCTTTCTTTCCAAAAACAACATCCTTGCCCTGGGCATGAAAGATGAAAATATGGACCTGCTCAACCCTGAGGTGCGCCAATACCTGCTTCGCCCCCAGTCAACCGGTGAATAAACCCCTGTTTGAATATTTAACGGGGGCAGACCCGTTTTGCCACCGTTTAAATTTAACACCAGTTCCTTTCATGTGCATAAGTAGAAGTCCTGAACTTGGAAGCGACCATGGGAATGGAGAGATAGATCGACGGTTTGATCCAATTTTAAAAATTAAACGCTTGCCATGTAATATTTTTAATTGTATTTTTAAAGATACATCAGGAGGTACAAAATGGGAAAATTGTCAAATATTATTCCGGTAAGTGATTTGAGGCGGGATGCGGCCACCCTTTTAAAACAATTAAAAGAAAATGATGAACCCTTAATCATCACCCAAAGGGGAAGGGCCACAGCGGTAATCATCGGTGTTGATGCCTATGAAAAACTTGAACATGAAAAAGGAATCCTTCGTCTGCTGGTAAAAGGGGACAGAGAAATAGAAGCTGGCAAAGGATATGATCTGGATTCTGTGCTTGCTGAAGCTGATAGTATTCTGGCCAGGGATCTCTCGTGAGGGTTCAATTCACCCCATCAGCCCGAGCGCAATTTTTGTCTGCACTGTCCTATATTCGTAAAGATAAACCAACGGCTGCTGTCAATCTTCGAAAACGGGCTGAAAAAATCTTACGAAGACTCGAAGATTTCCCTAAATCCGGTTGAATCATACCGGAATTTCCGAATCTGCCATACCGTGAGGTTATTGTCCCACCATATCGATTTTTTTATAAATGCAAAAACGATGTGGTCTGGATTTCAGCAGTGTGGCATGGAGCGCAGCTTCCAGAAGAACCGGTAGATTAATGTGAAACCACCAAAGATGCATATCAGGACCTGGAAGGTGTCCTTAAGCTTGTTTTTCCTTTCTGTTGGCGGTTCTCTATAATGCCTGTTTTAAATTATCATGTTCAAAAGCAGAACTCATAAATTCTTTTTCTTGTTTTTTTACTCCAAATTGGTCTGCTTCTTTGGCCCACTGGTTGACAGAATTTGCCACTTCTTTTGCAATTGTTTTTGCCTGCCGGCTTTTTAAACCGAACTCTTCGGCAACCTCATATGCAAGATCAAGGGAAGCTGCGTTATTATAAAAATCAATATTGGTTCTAAGAAATCTTGATTTGATATGTTCCGGTGCTGGTTCCAGATCGTAGAGGGGAGAGAGTTGCCACCCTGAAATGTGGTGGTCATAAAGAAACCCATGGTTTCTCAAGTGGTCATCGACATTTGAGATCATGATATTGAAAACAATGCGTCGCCACAATTCTATCAAGTCCTTTTGTGGATTTGCCCCATGCTCCATTAAAACTTCTCCGATTTCAAGGTAACTTCCTGTCTCTCCATCGGAAGCCCCAAGCATGGCCATGGCCGACAGGAACGGGACACGGTTTAGATTGTGTGTGCGGTCAAACCTTTCAAGTAAAAGGATATTTCTGCCGGTTATTGTTTTAAGGCAGAAATTCGGTACATGGATGCCAGCTTTTTTGGCCATGCGCAGGGATAAAAATTCCCACAATTCAACGTCCCACTGATCATTTGGACTTGGGAATTTAGCAATCAGCAGTTTTGGGGTTTTATCTGTTACCGATGCTTTAGGTCTTGCCCCCCCCAATGAAGATCCGGGTTCCATCACATCTCTTATGTCCTGCTCACTCTCTGTTTGGGATACTATTTTTTCAGATGCATTCAAAAGCCGTTTAAGGTTAATCAATGGCGGTATTGGAGCGTGTTGATACGACGAGGAAAACGGGCCGTTCATGCTGGTTGCAAATCTTAGCGCACCTTGTCGGGTTCTGTCGTCAACCATCAGTAGATAATCTGATTCTTTCAATTTCCGGGCTTTTCTGTTGTTATGCTTTGCCTGACGCGCCTCTTTTCTTTCCATTAAGGTTCTGCCCCATCTATCCGGGGCTGAATCACTTAGAGACCCGAACAGTGGTTTATCAGTGTGGTACCTGCCTTCTGCCAGGGATAGTGCCGGTTCAATGGAAAAACAGAAAGTGTGGTTTAGCCACTCCCCGGCATATTCAAAAGAGGCACGTTCAACTCCTTTTCGGTCATTAATCCATAGTCGACCAATCAAGTGAGTTTTTCCTGCCAGATCCATATAAACAATTATCTGTCGTGCCATTGGATTGCCCCTTATTTATTTTTTTTCTCTTCAGGCTTTTCTATCCCTGGCCCGTTTGGGAATCCGGTCTTCATCTATCATCTGTCCCATTTGATCATTTTTTATATCAGCCAGTGACATCCAGTCAGTTCCCAGACCGATGGCAAAGATCACCATGGCATACGCCCCCATGCTGACTCCTGGGTCTCCTTTCTGGATTTTTGCCAGAGTCTCCCGGCTGATGCCTGCCCGTTCTGCAATTGTGGTCATCTTTAACCGCCTTCTCAGGCGGGCATTTTTAAGATCCTTGCCAAGGGTTTTAAGGTTCCTGCGGATTGAGATGGATGGCTTTCGTTTCAAAATAATAATGCCATTAATTATTGTTTATAGTTTAATTTATGACTATAATTATAGGCTTTATTTTTGGAATGTCAATTAAAAATAGAGTTGTAGATTTTACCCCTGGTCAATAATGATTATTCACCATACATATCGGTAATGAGCTTTTGCAATTGAGCGGGTGTGACATTAGATAATGGGTCTTTTCTTTTACAAACGGTGTTTGCCAATGATTTGGATTTGATCAACCGCAATTTCAGACTTTTTATTTGCGCATTTGATCAGGTTGAACCGTATGCCCAGCTTGGGGCTCCAGTTGGTGTCGGTGCGGTCGTCCGGGCTGGCATCACTGAAATTGCTGAAAAAGTTGTCATCGTTTTTCCAGTGGTCGTATCGCAACCCTGCCGTAACCACCAGTGGGGAAAATGGCTTCCACACATCCTGGATATACCCGACAATGAAAAGTCCGATAACCGGATTAATAATGACCTACTTTCCAGCCGGGGCCCTGGGGACTGGTGCTATCCCTGTCCCTCAGCCATGCCGGTTATATACTGGGTTCTCATAAAGATTCCCGTATAGTACCGTCTGGCAGCATATTGTCTGGATGGAACTTTCCCTTTTCCTCCATCTGGTACCGGAGGCAGGTGCGGTTGTTTACCAGGCAGTAATTTTCCTCCCAGTACCTTTCCAGATTCCCATTTTCTGTATATGTTTTAATGGGACAGCACTCATACCATCTGCAGGGAGACAATTTATGCTTACGGATTAAAAACGGCCACCCGTTGATGCGGTACCAGGTTAAATCAGCTTCACCTTTCTGATAGGCGTTGTGGTAATCATCATGCCAGTTGTCTGAAACCGGAAGCCCCTCATACAGGGTCCCGCGCCAGGCTTCCAGAAACAGAGGGGAGCGCTTCATAAAATCTGCGGCGCAAAAAATTTTATTGGCGGCTGCCTGTTTTAATTTTTTATGCCAGTTGATGCCCTGTTCTGATCTTAAAAGATGATGGTCAATAATCAGGGTATCAATGTTTTTTGACAGTTCTAATGCGTTTTCCCAGGCTCTTTCACTGTTTTTCTTCAGTGAGGAAGCTGAAAAAATATACAGGGGCGGGCCTGAAACCAGAACAATATCGGGTTTCCAGTCCAGAATGGTTTCAATTGTCGCTGATTCAAGGAGCTGAATGTCCGAGGCATGGACAAAGACCTGTCCGCCGTCTTCTATGCGGGTCATGATCACTGTATTTTTTTTTTCATTTTTCAGACCATGGAAAACCGGACGGGAGAACTCCAGGGAACCGTTTTTTGTGCCTTCTGTCTTGAGGAAAGACATGTTTACAGCTTCGATCAAGTCGATTCTGCGGTTCTCTTCTGTGTGCGAACAATTCTCAGAAGATTTGGCCCAGATCCGGCATCCTGACAATGATTTTTTGACCCGGCTCAGGTCCAGCTGATAGGGGTTTGCCTTTTTCAACGGACAGTGATCACCGTGGAAATGGCTGAACACAACATCATCAGCAGCCTTTAATTCTTCAATGATGGTTTCCCGGATACCTGCCCCCACAGCCACTTGAAAGGGATGGGGCAGAAGACCGTGGCGGGACCAGCCAAGGGCCAGGCCGGGATCAATAAAAATTTTTTGATTTTCAAGTTCAACTGAACAGGACAGCCCCCGCACACCCAGGGATTCTGCACCAAAAATTCTGATAATCATAAGGCCTCGATTTCAATTACCCTGCCGACGCCGCCTTCAATATATTTTTCCGGATAAAGGGCTTTAAGCTCATGCTTATACTGGGTGCAATGGGTTGCACAGATCAAATCCACATTTTCCAGGGCCTTTGGTTCTGTCCCGTGTAATCCGCCGATAATCGCGTAAACCCGTCCGAACTGCGATGCTGTATCAAGAATCGTCTTCATCCTCGGATGGGAGCATCCAGCTATAATAACAATTCCTTTTTGGGTTTCAACGCACAGGGACTGCTCTATACCTTCCAGCTCTCCTGTAGAATAAAGCCCTTTGTACAATTTCAGACTGTTTTCAACCTCAATGACCTCTTTTGCGATTTTTACGCCCCTGATGGAACAGGGAAGCCAGACCCGAACCTGACGGTTTAGATCCAGAAAAGCAGAAAGCCCGCCTGTATGATCAAAATGCCCGTGGGAAATAAACACATCCTCAATCTTTCCGGGATCAATTCCCAGCTTTTTCATATTTGAAAGCAGAATCCTCCCACTGGCCCCTGTATCAAAGAGAATGGTTTTTCCATGGGCTTCAACAAGGGCGGAAAATCCCCAGTCTGCAGTAAATTCAGATTTATAAGCGGTATTATCGTAAATAATGGTAATCTTCATTTTCCCCCTCTTATTCTATATAACCCACATGATGCACAACATCACAACAAATTATGAAACTTGAATTGTACAGCGTCTTGTTTCTTGTCTCTTGTTTCAAGTTTCTTATAAACCCCCATGTCCTGACGGACACAACAAAGCATGAAAGCTGTTAGCTTTTAGCTGTTAGCTGTTAGCTTTTAGCTGTTAGCTGTTAGCTGTTAGCTGTTAGCTGTTAGCTGTTAGCTGTTAGCTGTTATAGCTCTTAGCTGTTAGCTTTTAGCTGAGTACTGACGGCTGACGGCTTTCATACATAAAAAGGGATATCACCTGTTCAGATACTTGTAAACAGAACTTTTTCCTGTGTTTTGTGAAAATTTGTTGAAAAAAAGGAAAAGAAAACGCATATTGTCCCTATTAACTCGATGATCAAATGTTTTTATTGTTCCCCAAAACCAGGCACAAAAATTTGATCATGGGGATTACACAACTTTTAATTATGCTTTTTCAACAATTAAACAGCAGGAGACAAAGAATGAAAATTCTTGTGGGATACAAAGGAACCAATGTAGGTAAAGATTTGATTAATATTGCGATTAAGCATGCAAAGGCATTTGACGGAGAAATTTTTATTGTCACATCCCTGCCCGGAGGTGAAAAATCTGATCAGAAAAAAATCATTGAAACTGAAAAAAATCTTGAAAAGGCCAAGGCCTATGTTGATAATGCCGGCGTTAAAACCACCACCCATCTCCTTATCCGCAGGATGGATGCAGGCGAAGATCTTGTCTCCTTTGCCGAAGAAAATTCCATAGATGAAATTATAATCGGGGTGAAAAGCCGCTCAAAGGTAGGAAAACTCCTCTTTGGGTCAACCGCGCAGATAGTTATTCTTCAGGCGCCCTGCCCGGTCATTACAGTAAGATAAAATCTGCAGCTTAACAAAATCCAGCCGTTGGGGGCGGCAGGGTAACAACCCAGTCGGTAAGCTCAGCAGCGCATCCGGAGTAGATAATGACATAACCGAATGAAATGGCGCCAATGATTATCCAGCCGATCATGGCTGTGGTCCGGACGGTATGCATCAGCGCCCGCCTCATGGTTTTCATATCCAGCATTCTCTTGAAAAAAGCAATGCAGAAAACAGCAAGACATGCAATGGCGCTGGCCTCAGTGGGTGTGGCAATGCCCGTATAAATCGTACCAAGAAGCAGAACCACAACGCAGAGCAGGGACCAGACCTTCCACAGAGAACTGAATTTTTCCTTCCAGGTATATCTTACCTCATCCCTTGGGGCAATGGACGGATCCAGGATCACCCTGATGTATATATACAAAAGAGATAAAATCGTCATCATCAGTCCAGGAATAATGCCGCCGGCAAAAAGGGCGCCAATGGATTCATTGGCCAGGGTTCCGTACAAAATCAAAATAACACTGGGGGGAATCAGTATGGACAGAGCGCCGGAAAAGGCCACAATGGCACCGGAAATGCCTGACTGATACCCCCGTTTCATCATCTCGGGAAGGGAGAGCAGTCCCACGGTGGCAGTTCCTGCCGTACTGGCCCCGCATACAGCACCGAAGATGGCGCCGAATACGGCACTAGTCATGCCAAGGCCCCCGGGCAGCTGCCGGAGAAAACGGTCAGCCACCTCGTAGCTGTCAGAGCCCATACGGCTGTGCATGACAAGTTGGGCCATGAGTATGAACCACGGGACGCATACAAGGGTATAATTTCCCATGTGACCGTATCCAGCCAGGGCCACACCGTAAAGACCTGAGGTCCCCGGCCAGAAAATCAGGGCGCTGATCATGCTCAAAAACCCTAAAGAAAAAGCCACAGGAAGGCCCATGAAAAGGAAAAGACTCAGCGATATAACCAGGATACCGAGAACAATATACCACTCCATTTTAAGACACCTCCGCTTCACTGTTAAGAATCTTGATATCCATCATAATTTTGATGATATACTGCATCAGAAGCAATCCACCGCCGATCACAAGAAACATGCGTATGGGCCACAAAGGCCAGGCAAGGTATTCTGTGCTTCTTATATTGTTTTCAAAGGCTTCCCAGGTAAAAACAAAGGATTCATAGGTAAACATCACCATGTAAAGCGATGCCATGGTAGAGGTGACAATATCCAGAACTATCCTTTTTCGGTTACTGATTCTTTCCGTCACCAGATCCACGCTGACATGTCCGCCTGCGGCCAGGGTCCAGGGTCCGCCCAGGAAAACCACCATGATCAGCATGTACCGGTTCACCTCAAAGCTCCATGTAGTGGGTGCGTTGAAAATATAGCGCATGGCCACATCAAAACTGATGGTCACCATCATCACCACAATGATCCACCCTGATATCTCACCCAGGAATCTGTTCACATACGATATCTTTTTCATGATACCGTTCATTTCAATACTGTCTTGATTCTGCATCTGTTATTCTCTCCTGAATGGCTCTGTTTTACTTCTTTTCCCAATTTTTCTTCTGCGCTCTAATGATTTCCACCATACGCCGGCACCCGTCGCTTTCATTGGCATACCATTCCCATACCTCTTCCAGCATCTCTTTGGATTTTGCAATATTTTCCTCGTCAAGATCCACAAAGGTCACCCCGTTTTCCAGGCACCATTTCTCGTTTTCTTTTTCATATTCAGGCCAGTACTGGCAGCTTGCCCATTTTCCCCATTTGTGCGCTGTTTCAATCAGAGCTGTCTGCAGCTCTTTGGGGAGTTTCTCCAAGGAGTCCCTGTTGATCCAGAGGTCATCAGCCCATGTAAAAACCGGAGGTCTTGTAAATGTCTTGGCCACCTCGAAAAATTTGTAGTCCTTAAGCCCGTAGGCATAGAACAGCAGCGCGTCAACTGTTCCCCGCTGCAGGGCCGGGTAGATTTCTCCGGTTGCCATGGTTACCGGACAGGCACCCCAGGCCTTGGCCACCCGTGTGGAAACTCCGCCGGCAGCTCTCAGCTTGATATTTTTAAGGGATTCAATGGTATCATACCGGTTTTCACCTCTGCCGATTATTCCAGAGCTTCCGCATATCACGCTGGTCAACCACACGGAATTGGCCTTTTTCAGATACGAATCATAGATGATATCGTGAAGTTCGCCCTTTTCTCCCCCTTCTTTGCAGTTCATCAATTACCAGAAGTTTTCCCGCTGATTCAAGGAAACATAAGGAAGCCAGTCCACATCACCTTCAGGCACCATGCCGTGGTAATAGGCCCCACAGCTGGCAAGCATGTCAATTGTTTTGTTTTTCAAGCCGTCCAGGGCTTCGTTTCTTCCAATAAGCTGGCTTGCCGGAAAAACAATAAACTTCAGCTGTCCATTGGTGGCCTCCTTGACCATGCGGGTAAACTCTTTATATGCCTTGTACTGGGGATGCTGTGTGTGCCAGGCCATTTGAAACCTCAATTTATAGGTCTTGCTCTGGGCCTGATCAAAAAAACCCGATCCTGCTGAAAACAAAAGAATAAAAACAATGATTGAAAATTTTTTCACAATACTCTGCCTGAAAATCATGGTTGCAGCTCCTTTTTTAAAATAAATCCTTTTTTAACATAAAACACGGATGTCCATCCCTGGCTCTCGATAATTCACTGAATTCCAGTGATTATGCCATGCCAGGGTCTATAAAATCGATCAGTGTCCTTCTGAACACTGTTTCCATGAAGAAGCAATAAGCATGCCGAAAATTATAAATCCAATCAACCTGCTGTTATTTTAAGGAAAAATTGGCTTCAGCGCGGGTATCAGCCCTGTTTAAGCGTGCGCTTTCAGCACACTTTGAGCAGGCGAAAAACACACCCTTTTACTCGATCATCAAGTTTTATCCGATGATTAAGCTTAACGAATGATATAGTCAGACATGACAAGAAGAGAGGTGGGAATATGAACACCTGTCTGTTCAGCGGTTTTCATATTAATGGAGATGCGGAAATAACGAAGGGTTGAACAGGGAATATCCCTGGGAGACATGCCGTTGAGTACTTTAACCGCTTTGACGGCAGCCAGGGCCCCCAGGTCATAATAACTGGGAACCAGTCCCATAAGGGCGCTGTCATTGACCACCATACCCTCCATGGCTGCCAGGCTGGGCAGATTCTATTCATTGACAATGGCGGTAATTTTTTTGCCAAGGGAGTTGATTTTTGAATCTGACGGGAAAAAAACCGCATCCACGCCTCTTTCAAGTCTGGAAACCATCTTTTCCAGATCCCTGGACTCTTTGACAAAAAACTCATGGAGCTGAAAATTCATTTCCTGACTTAATTTTTCTACAATATCCCTTTGAATCACAGAATTCGGTTCCATGGGGTTGAACACCATGGCCAGGTGTTTATAGTCAATGACTTTTTTAAGGGCCTTGAGCTGGTTCAGAACAGGGACTTTGCTGCTCACCCCGGTTGCATTGGAGCCCGAACTTTCCCATGATTTTATAATACCTATTTTTACCGGCCGGGTGACCACATTAAACACAACAGGCACAGTTGTGATTTCGGATAAAACCGCCCGGGTGGCTGTGGTGCCGAACACATAGATGATATCCCATGTTTTCTTTTTTACGGCAGCAATAATGCTGTCAAGCACATCTGGATTCTGGTCTGCATCGTAACAGGCATATCTCAGAAAAATATTTTTCTTTTTCATATAATCCATAAACCCCTGTTCTGCTGAGGTCTGTCCCCGCCAGGTAATCATGGCTATATCATACACCGGACTTGATTTGGATCCCGGGGGCTGCGAAGATCCCTGAGACTGAGAAGATACAAGGGGTTGCGCAGGACAACAAAGTCAGCTGCCAGAAAAATAAACATGGTCATAACGCATAAAACCAACTTTTTTTTCATCCCTTTGCCTCCAGGCGCTTAAGCCGTCTGTTCAGAGCAAAACGGCTGATACCCAGCAGCTCAGCCGCTTTGGTTTTATTATTTTTGGTCCGCTGCAGGGCCTGTTCAATCAACTGCTTTTCCGTTTGAGCCAGTTTTCCATCAAGATTTTCTCCGGACAGATTATTGTCTAAGGACAGCTGATCTTTTGATCTGCCCTCTTTTTCAGAACATCCGGGCTGGGTAAATTCGGGTCCCAGGATCTCCCTGCCCAGAATTTCTTTCCTGCCGAAGATGACCGTCCGTTCAATAAAATTTCTCAAGGCCCGCACATTGCCGGGCCAGTCGTAGCGGCTCAGTATATCCGTGACGTCACTTGCAAGATACATTCTCTTCTTTCCCATTTCCCTGCAGAGCTGATCAAGGAAATAATCCGCAAGAACAACGATATCTTCCATGCGCTCCCGTAACGGGGGCAGGGTGAGGGTCACCACGTTCAACCGGTGGTAAAGGTCCTCTCTGAAATTACCCAGCTGAATGGCCGTTTCCAGATCACGGTTTGTGGCCGCCACAATGCGCACATCCACTTTGATATCTTTGCCGCACCCCAGACGTTTAAACTTCTTTTTTTCCAGAAACCCCAGAAGTTTTACCTGAATGGAAAGGGGGAGTTCTCCGATTTCATCAAGAAAAATGGTCCCCTTGTCCGCCATTTCAAACTGCCCCTTCTGCATGGTGGCGGCATCGGTAAACGCCCCTTTTTCGTGGCCAAAGAGCTCGCTTTCCAGCAGGGTCTCGGGCAGAGATGAACAATTAATCTCCATAAACGCCTGCCGGTGACGGCTGCTCTTGTAATGAATGGCGCCTGCAGCCAGTTCCTTGCCTGTTCCGCTTTCCCCCCGTATCAGGACAGTGGTGTCCTTTGTTTCGGCAATCATGTCAATCTGGCGGTAAACCTCCTGCATGGCAGGGCTTTTTCCCACCAGATCACAGTATTTTTCAAGTTTTTTCTGGCGGTATCTTAAATAATTTACCTCCCTTTTAAGATCCAGGTTTTCAAAGGCCTGGAAAATCAGACGTTCCATCTCTTCCAGTTCAAAGGGCTTGTTGATAAAATTGTAGGCCCCGCATTTTACTGCATCCACAGTGGTCTGGGTATCCCCATAGGCGGTCATGATGATAACAAGGGCATCCTGGTTGATTTCCCTTATTTTTTTAAGCACCTCTATACCGTTCATCTCCGGCAGGCGCAGATCCAGCAGCACCACCATGGGAGAGGCATCATCCATTTTGGCAAGGGCTTTTTCACCTGTACCAAAGGTTTCAACATCAACCCCCTGTTTCTTGAAATTCAGGGATAGAGACTGGCGCAGCACAGCCTCATCCTCTACAATAAAAAGTTTTTTATCCGGCATTTAATCTGTCTGCTCCAATAAAATGTCTGCTCCAAAATTTGAGTTACGGGCTGTCAGGACAAGTGTCTGTTGATCGGGAAAAAAAGCGTCACCCGGGTTCCCTGGCTGACAACACTGTTGATGTGTATAACCCCCCTGTTTTTCTCAAGGAGCTTCTGAACAATAGGCAGTCCCAGTCCGCTTCCCCTGGGATCGGTAGTATAAAAGGGATTAAAGACTTTGAAAAGAATTTCTTTTTTTATACCGTGGCCTGTATCTTGAAAAACAATTTCCAGCAGGCCTCTTATTCCGGGTATATCTGGATCATTTGTCCTCGCCAGCACATCCATGAGAAACGGATTGGTTTTTCTTGATTTCATGGAAACAAAAAAACACCCGCCCCTGGACATGGATTTTACCCCGTTGAGCAGAAGGTTTAAAAACACCTGCTCCATCTGTTCCCGATCCACAAGCACCCTGGGAAAATCCGGTTGACAATCCCGCTCCAGAGAGATACCGGCATCTTTCATGGTTTTTTCCATAAGCCCGAGAGATCTCTCAAGTGAGGTTAAAAGGTTCACTTCCTCCAGCTGGGGTTTTCTGGACCTGGAAAAATGAAGAAGATCAGTGATAATCTTGTTCATCCGGTCAATTTCACTGAATATGCCCTGGATAAAGACCTGGCTGGACGGATCTGACAGCTCCCGTGCCAGCATCTGGGCACCGGTTTTTATGCCGGCAAGAGGATTTCTTATTTCATGGGCCATACCGGCAGACAGCTCACCAAGGGAAGCCAGCCGGTCAACGCGTACCATCTGCTCTTCAATGAATTTTTTCCGGGTAATGTCCCTTATAATGGCAATGGCGCCGACCGTATGGTTCTGTAAATTCTTCAATGGGGATGTATTGACCTCAACAAAACAGAATTCAGCATCTTTGCCGGAAAACCTGAACTGAATTTCCCGGCTGGTGGATTCCTGGCCATGATCCAGAATATGCTTGAGCATTTCAAAGATTTCACCAGCCGGCAGACATAGAGAAACGGGATCTGTTTGTTTAAATTCCGCCAGGGTAATGCCGAGGATCTCCTCTGCACCTGGATTGCATGAGGTGATCAGATAGTCCTGGTTAATGGTGACAATGCCGCTGTGAACACTTCTTAAAATATCATCATTAAAATTTTTCAATTCCGTAATTTTATCAATGCTCTTCTTTAATTTCCGGGACATGGTATTGAACTCATGGGCAAGATCCTGAAGTTCATCCCTGGAATCCACCTGGATATAGTGGTCCCAGCGCCCTCCGGCAATGGCGCGGACCCCTTTTGTCAGCTGACGGACCGGGGTTGATATACTTTTTCCGAAAAAAAAGGACACCACTAGAAGCATGCAGGTCAGCAGGATAAAAAACAAAAGCATTCTATTGCGAAGGACAATAATGTCCGCCATAAGTTCTGATTTGCTGATAGACACACTGACACGCCAGTCCATGGTATTGCA
This sequence comes from Thermodesulfobacteriota bacterium, assembly GCA_034660495.1. Taxonomy (GTDB): domain Bacteria; phylum Desulfobacterota; class Desulfobacteria; order Desulfobacterales; family Desulfobacteraceae; genus DATFJZ01. The sequence continues at coordinate 23,486 of JAYEJJ010000049.1, forward strand.
CGGAGCAAAAATAATGCTTTTGGGGATCCCCTTATAGGTATAATCCCCACTGCCGGTTTCCCTGTTTCTGATTCTCTCTATAATCCCTGCAAGGTCCTGGTCCCCCCCATTTGATTCCATCCATTTCCTGAAATATCCAGGCTCAGGATGATAAATCAGCTGCCCATTGCTGTCCCATAAACAGGCATATCCATGGCTCCCGATTTTAATGGACGAGACAAACTTGGTAAAAGCGGACAGCTTGATATCAAAAAGAATCAACCCCACAGGTGTAGCATTGTCTTCAAAATCATACACCAGCCGGCTTAACAGGATCACAGGCCCGTACCCTCCCTGCTTTCTGTGGGTAATGGCAAGGTGCAGCTCATTTTTCAGGGTAGATAAAAACCAGGCGCTATCTTTAAACGCTGAAAACGAATGTTCATTGACAGCCGGTTCCGCCAGAATGGTTCTGCCATTCAAATCGATCAGGCGAATCTGATTGAAATAGGTGTTTCTCTTTTCATAGTCTTTTAAAAGCCGTCTTACTGTGCTGAGACGCTGGCCAAACTCAAATTCAGAACTCCTGACCTCAGCTAATTTTGAATGCATAATCATTTTCTATATATACTTGAGTTTTCGAAAAATACTTCTTGACTTTTATTATGATTTGTGTGTCGCCTTATTTTTCAGGGAATTT
>JAYEJJ010000050.1:0-24022 GCA_034660495.1 Thermodesulfobacteriota bacterium
ACAATAAGCACAATATATGGTATTTGTCTGGTTTTTTTATGCATTTAAAATTACGATCCTAAATTTGAATATTTTCAGTTAAAACAATATATTAGGTTTGTGGTGTCAGGAGCTCTGAATTTAGAGAAACCCCTTCTGGCCTATATATAAAAGGATCTCCTGGGCGGCCTCATCCGGGGAAAGATCGGTTGTATCAATTCGCAATTCAGGCTTTTCAGGTGCTTCATAGGGATCATCCACACCGGTAAACCCCTTTAAAAGCCCTGCCCTTGCCTTGGCATACATCCCTTTTCTATCCCTTTTTTCACATTCTGCAATGGGAGTGGACACGTGGACCTCAAAAAATCCCCCGTAATCTTCAATTGCCGCTCTTATTTCTGAACGGGTCTTTTCATAGGGGGCTATGGGCGCACATATGGCTACCCCACGGTTTTTGGTGATTTCAGCCGCCACAAATCCAATGCGCCTTACATTAATATCCCTGTGCTCCTTGGAAAAATTCAGTTCACTTGAGAGATTGCGCCGGACAATATCGCCGTCTAGCAGGGTTACAGGCCTGACCCCCATCTCCATGAACCGTGAATACAGCACCTTGGCAATGGTGGATTTGCCGGCACCGGAAAGCCCGGTTAAAAAAACGGTAAGCCCCTGGCCCGACGGGGGAGGATAGGATTTTCGCAGCTCCTGAGCCACTTCTGGAAAAGTGGCCCAGTCAGGGACGTTCTTACCCGCCCTGATTCTTCTCTGGATATCTGTTCCTGAAAGAAAAATACTTTCCTGACCGGGCTGAATCTCTCCGGCAATTCGGTATTCATCTTCAAAGGGCAGATACACCATCTGCTCAAAGGTAACCACCTCAACCCCTGTCTCTTCAGCAGCTTTTCTGGCAATCCTGGTGGCATCATTGAATTTATAAAAGGGTTCGCCTTTGGAATTTTTTCCTGGACTGGCGTGTTCATGGCCGATAACAAAATGGGTACAGCCGAAATTTTTTCCAATAATCAGATGCAGCAGGGCATCCCTGGGACCAGCCATGCGCATGGCCAGGGGAAGCAGGTTTAAAACAAAGGAATCCGGGGGATAATGCTCAGCCACTTTCCGATAACATCTCATCCGTGTATAATGATCAAAATCTCCGGGCCGTGTCACGCCGGCAACAGGCAGAAGAAGCAAATTCGCCCTGGCTTTTCTCATGGCCTGAACCGTCATTTCAAATTGGGGCCTGTGCAGGGGCTGCCGGCTGTGAAATCCCACCACCCGTTTCCATCCCAGCCGTGAAAATATACTTCTGACTTCCCTGGGGGTTCTTCTGATCTGCCTGAAATCCGAATGAATGGGAAAATTCAAGGCTTCAATTTTTCCACCGATATAATACTTGCCTGACCGGTTATACAGGTAATTCACCCCTGGATGTTTTTTGTCATCTGTTCCGTAGAGGGAAAAGGCTTCCTTTTCAATATCCAGCTGCCAGCAGTCTTCCACATGCATCACCCCGAGAAGAAACCCCTCCGGGTCCCTTAAAGCCACAGACTGGCCTGTTTCAATGGCCGATGCAAGATTTTCCGGTATGTCAAGACAGATGGGAACAGGCCACAATTCTCCAGATTCAAGGCGCATACGGTCCAGCACCGCTTCATAGTCCACCTGCTTCATAAATCCTTCAAGGGGCGTGTAAACCCCTGTAACAAGAAGCTCAAAATCACAGATCTGCCTTTCGTTGAGAATCACATCGGGCATTTTAGAACTTAATTTTTTTAACAGTGCGCCTCTATCCGGATCTGCAAGCAGATCCACAAGGGTCTTAGATTCTCCATGGGGATGTTCCAAAGATGAAGGGGTCATAGTTTTCCTCTTTTGGGGTGGGGCACAAAAAAAAAGGAGTTCATCAGAATTACTCTGCTGAACTCCTTTTACATACTATTTCCAAGCTTTAAGGGTCTGGTGTGTTAACCACCAATCACCTTTGCAGCAAAATCAGCTGCCTGGGGATGTGCATAGATAAGAATCAGAGAGACAACCAGTGCATAAATACTCAGTGACTCGATCATGGCAAGACCGATAAGAAGGGTAACTGTTACCTTTCCTGAAGACTCAGGATTTCTGGCAATACCCGTTACAGCACCGTTTAGACCGATACCCTGACCGACACCGCAACCACATGCTGCAACACCGATGGCAACACCTGCTGCCCATACACATGCGCTAAAAAAATCCATTTCTTACTCCTTTAAACATTAGGTTAGTATTATTTTCGCGGCTTCTTCCAAGTCCCCGCAAAATTTTGTATAAAGCTATTATCACTTTATTTCAGACAAATCAAGTATAATTTACTGATAAATTTTTTAATGCGCTTCTTCTATTGCACCTGCAAAATACATGACAGAAAGCAGAAAAAACACAAAGGCCTGGACCAGTGCAACAAAGACCCCCAGGGCCATAATGGGCAGCGGAGCAAAGAATGCGCCGGCAAGGCCGAACAGAATGGCAAGAACCAGTTCATGTCCCATCATATTTCCAAAAAGACGGAAAGACAGGGACAGAATTCTTGCAAAATGACCGATCAGCTCAATGGGGAAAATAAGGGGAACCATCCACCATACAGGTCCAAGAAAGTGTTTGATATATTTTGCTCCATGGTATTTAACGCCGATAACATGGGTAAACAAAACCACAACAAGGGCCATGGACAACGTTGTGTTCAAATTGGCTGTCGGGGAAAAGAAACCGGGCACAAGCCCCATCAGGTTGCCGAGAAGGACAAAGACAAAAACAGTTGCTGTCAGCGGGAAAAGCCATCTTCCCTCTTCTCCTGTGATCGACACCATGAATTCTTCCAGGCCTGAAATGAGTACTTCAAAAAAATTCTGAATTGAATCCGGTACCAGATGGGTGTTTTTACCGGCAAGCCAGCCTAAAATAATCAGAATTGCCATGACAACCCATGTGTAAATCACATGGACATGTCCATGGGCCCAGTGACCCAGAGCTGAATGGGGGCCTCCGCCGATCAGCTCACAAATTTTAACAAAAAACAGAAATGGATGTTCCAATTTATACAGCCTCCTTGATAAAAATTTTTGTTATTTCTACCATGGTTGCAGCCATGATGCTTGCAACCACAACCGACAGACCTGCCAGCAGGCCCAGCGGCGCTACAATATTCTGTGATATAAGCAGGTAAATGATCACCCCGCTTAATGCAAACCTGATATAATACTTTATCAAAACAACTCTCAGTATGGTTCTTTTATTGTATTCCTTTTTGAGCGGGTTAAGCACCCTGACCAGTGTCCGCTGAAGAAGATGGAAGTTGACGGTGGCCAGCAGACCGCCAAAGAGGATGCCAAGAGCAAAATCCTGGGACGTATTTATAAAACCAAACAGACTGGTTATTATTAAAAGGTACCAATTGGATCTGCTGACAAATTTAAGAATGCGTTTGTGAATTTCCATTGGCGTTAAAGTTTCCTGCTCCTTTTTCCGGCTTTTACCAGGTTACTGAATCCTGCTGCAATCCCTATCCCGAGAAAAACCAGGGTTAACACAGGGGATGTATTAAACTGCTTGTCCAGCCATACGCCCAGAAAAAGACCGATAAATATGGCAATGGCCACTGAAAGCCCCAGGCTGCTGTAGTATGCAAGCTCTTTGATACTTTTGGATGTTTCTTTTTTCATTTAAGACCCTTTGGGTAAACACAACTTTTCAAGGGATTCTTTCACATTGATTTGAATTAACACAGGATTAAAATCAAGTCAATGTGAAAAACAAATTAAATTATGGACAGCCTGCCGCAGGAGTGATCTTTTTCAACCCTGCCGATAATTACTGCGGGTATGCCCTTGTCCGCCATGGCTTTGATGCAGTTTTCTGCATCCTTTTTATTAATACTGAACAGCAGCCCGCCGGATGTCTGAGGGTCAACCATGAGATCCAGGGTGAATTTGTCAAGGTTTCCATGAAGATCAAGACCGGGTTCACAGAACTTTCTATTCCTGTATGCCCCGGCAGGAACCAGCCCCATCATGGCAAACTCCCGGGCATTTGGCAGCACAGGTATTTTTTCAGAAAAAAGAACAATGGTTTTGCGTGCGCCCCTGGCCATTTCCAGGGCGTGGCCGGCAAGGCCGAATCCTGTTATATCTGTGCATGCGCTCACATTAAACCCAAGCATGATCTCACTGGCTGCTTTGTTGAGCATGGCCATGGTTTTCACCATGGTTTCTGTGGTCTCCGCATCTGCCAGCCTGCCCTTGACTGCAGTTGCAATAATGCCGGTCCCCAGGGGTTTTGTCAAAATCAGGTCGTCACCTGTAACCGCACCGCTGTTTGTCAGCACCCGGTCCGGATGGACAATCCCGGTTACAGAAAGGCCGTACTTGAACTCTGAATCATCCACACTGTGTCCGCCTGCAAGGACGGCACCGGCCTCATTTATTTTATCTATCCCGCCCTGAAGGGTTTCTCTGAGAACTGATTCCGGAAGATCATCACTGGGAAAGCAGACAATGTTCATCGCGGTCAGCGGTCTGCCGCCCATGGCATACACGTCACTTAAGGCATTGGCCGCGGCAATCTGTCCAAATTCATAGGCAGAATCCGTAACAGGGGTTAAAAAATCAAGGGTCTGAATCAGTGCGGTGTCTGCATTAAGCCTGAAAACACCTGCATCATCCGCATTTTCAAGCCCGACAATAAGATCGGGATGGGGTTTAACCCTAAGATCCTTGACGATTCTATCCAGAGCCTCTGGATCGATTTTTGCCGCTCAACCAGAGGCCTTTACTTTTTCAGTTAAACATATATCCGTCATTTTATTCTTTATGATTTATGGGGTTTAATCCGGTTTTTATAATCTATAGTTTTTTGCCCTGCCGTTTTTTGCCCTGCCGATTTCCTGAATCCAGGTCATTTCCTGCAAAAAAAGCATAAGCTGTTTACTTAAGGAAAAGACGGCAGATGCCAGTTCGGGAAAAACATACCATTATTTTTTTTTATTATCCATTATTTTTTTTTATTATCCATTATTTTTTTTTATTATCCATTATTTTTTTTTATTTATACAGATCGGCCAGGGCAGCCTCAAGGGTTTGAAACTGAAATTTAAATCCGGAATTGACAAGCTGTTCCGGAAAGGCCCTCTGGCTGTTTAACAGCAGGCCTCCCATTTCACCCATGAAAAGTTTGACAGCAGCAACAGGTGCAGGTATTGCCGCAGGCCGGTTAAGGGCACTTCCCAGGGCTTTTGCAAAGGTCTTCTGTCTGACCATGCCAGGGGATGTAAAATTAAACACCCCGCTGATTTCCATATTGTTTATGAGAAAATCAACCGCTCTGACAAGGTCTTTGATGTGAATCCAGGGAAACCATTGTTGCCCGCTTCCCAGAGGGCCTCCGAGGCACCACTTAAATGCCGGAGCCATTAATGACAGTGCTCCGCCGCTGTCTCCGAGGATGACACCAAAGCGCATGACAGATAGAGATATTCCTTTATCTGATGCTTTTTCCGCTTCGTTTTCCCAGTTTTTACAGACATGTGCCAGAAAATCATTTCCCGGCCGGCTCTGTTCTGTCACCAGGTCTTCCCGGGCATCTCCATAAACACCTGCAGCAGAAGTGGATAAAAATTTTCTGTTTTTCCGGGGATTCATCGCCCTGACCAGGTTTTTTGTTGTCAGTATCCGTGAATCATAGATTGCCTTTTTGTACTGCTTCGTCCAGCGTTTAAAAATATTTCGTCCGGCCAGGTTCACAATAACATCAGCATCCCCCACCTGATTCTGCCATTCACCTTCCTGTGTGGTATCAGCCTGGACCCAGGTGAAGTGTTTGTATGTCTCTGAAAACGGATGAAACGGTGAGGTGCCAAGTCCTGTGACCTGCCAGCCCTTTTCAAGAAAATCAAGGGCCAGTGTTTTTCCGACAAAGCCTGAAGCGCCTGTGATCAAAATTCTTTCCATGGAAACCCTCCTTTTATTATTAAAAAGCCATCAGCCATCAGTACTCAGTACTCAGTTGTCAGCTTTCAGTAAACAATCACAAATCTTTTCCTGCTGATTACGGGCAGCCTTTTTTCCTGCCAGGCGTTAAAAAAATCAAATAGTTTGAGGACCAGTGGCCCAGGAAATGCTTTGCCTGCCCCATGGTGTGCTGCATCCCAAAGGGGTTATGGATTCAGCTGAATTGCCGTGGCAAATCTGCCCGTTGGTTTTTCTTTTCTATGGGAAAAAAAATCATGGGAACTGCATTTTGTGCATAGGCCTGACACTTCAATGTTTTCAGGCTTTACTCCCTTTTCTTTCAGCTGGTCACAGCTTATTTCCCAGAAATTAAAATAATGAGAAGACCGATCTGTTCTGTATTTCCAGAATGCTTCAGGCAGTTCTTCTCTGTAATTCAGGAACTCCGCACAGCACGGGCCCAGGGAAGGGCCGATGCCTGCTATAATGTCACCAGGATCACACCCAAATTCATCTTTCATCCTGTCAACGGCATTACCAATAATGTCTGCTGCGCTTCCCCTCCACCCGGAATGAATATTGCCGATCACTCGTTTCACAGGGTCATACAGGAGAACGGCCTGGCAGTCAGCCGTCTGAATCACCAGAAGCAGGCCTGAAATATTGGTTATCACCCCGTCGGCAGAGAGCCTGTCCAGGGTTAAACGATAATTTTCATCCTGATCCTCTTTTTTCAATACCAGAATATCTCTGCTGTGGATCTGATTCAGATAAAGGGGGTTAGAGGCGTTCATATGGTGAGAAACAAGTCTGCGGTTTTTTAAAACAAGGGATTCTCCATCACCCAGGCCAAGTCCCACATTCAAAGAGTCAAACGGGGGAAGGCTGACACCGCCTTTCCTGGTAAACACCCCATGGCAGAGGCCGGGATCGTCTTTTAACCGTCTGAATTCAACCGTTTTGATGGTCATAAAATTTCACCCAAAAGGATCACTATAATGATCAAGTTTTTATATCTGATTTTTTGAAAACAGGGTCAAAAAAATGTCACCATTAAAAAACCTGATCATCGGGTATCAGCTATTCCCGGTCAAAAACAACTTAACTTATTGAAAATATTAAGCTTTCATGTTTAGAGTTTGCGAAAACCCGGCTTGGATAATTCAATAATATCAAGAAGTTATGGTGCCTCCGGGAACTGCTGATCGGGTATCAAGTATTTTTTTTATAATGGCTGTTGTGGAAATATCAGGCGCCAGAGGTATTCTGGAAATCCTTCCACCGTTTTGTTTTACAAAATCTGCGCCGATAATCTCATTTTCATTCCAGTCTTCCCCTTTAACAAGGATATCCGGTATAATCAGTTTAATCAGAGAACCCGGATCAGGCTCATCAAAGATGACAATATGGCTGATACAGGCAAGGGATGCAAGAACAACTGCTCTGTGGGTGTCATGAATAACAGGTCTTTTTTCTCCTTTGATTTTTTTAACAGAGGCATCTGAGTTCAGCCCGAGTATGAGCAGATCTGCCAGATCTGCTGCTGCATTGAGATAATTAACATGTCCGGCATGGAGAATATCAAAACAGCCGTTTGTAAAGGCAATGGTTTTATTTTTTTGTTTTGCCCTGCGTGCAATGGCGGCAATCTCCTCAGGGCTTACAATTTTGTCTGTGATGATTTTAGATGCCATTGTTCAATTTTTTTCCATTTTATTGTGCTGCTCAAGCCCGGTTTGGTCTGCAAGAATTTTTTTCAAAAAAAATCCAGTGTAGGAGCCTTTTGTTTCAGCCACTTCTTCAGGTGACCCCCAGGCAATTATGTCTCCGCCCTGGTCACCGCCCTCCGGCCCCAGGTCAATAATATAATCAGCATACTTGATGACATCCAGGTTGTGCTCAATCACCACGATGGTATTACCTGACGCCACAAGACGGTTCAATACAGACAGCAGTTTTTTTATATCATCGGTGTGCAGGCCTGTGGTGGGCTCGTCAAGGATGTATATGGTCCTGCCTGTGCTGCGTTTGCTCAGCTCCCTTGCCAGCTTTATTCTCTGGGCCTCGCCGCCGGAAAGGGTGGTGGCGGCCTGGCCGATTTTTATATACCCAAGGCCCACATCAACCAGGGTCTGCAGCTTGGTATGAATGGCCGAAATGGACTCAAAAAACGCCAGAGACTGATTAACGGTCATGTCCAGTATTTCAGCGATGTTTTTGCCTTTGTACCTGATATCAAGGGTTTCCCTGTTATACCGCTTTCCATGGCACAAGTCGCAGGACACATAAACATCCGGCAGAAAATGCATTTCAATTTTAATGATACCATCTCCTGAACATGCCTCACACCGCCCCCCCTTGACATTAAAGCTGAATCTGCCGGGTTTGTACCCCCTTGTCCTGGCTTCAGGCGTTCTGGCAAACAACTCCCTTATAAAGGTGAAAATCCCTGTGTAGGTGCCTGGATTGCTTCTCGGAGTCCGGCCGATGGGAGACTGATCAATATGAATGACCTTGTCAAGATATTCAAGGCCAGTGACCCGGGTGTGGCTGCCTGCCGGAAGTCTTGAGTTGAAAAGCCTGTTTGCAAGAATCCGGTACAATGTGGTCAACACAAGGGTGGACTTTCCCGAACCGGACACGCCGGTAACACAGGTAAAGCATCCCAGAGGAAAGTCAACGTCAATGTGTTTCAGGTTGTTGGCGCTGGCGCCTTTTATGGAGAGTATTTTTTTCTTTTCCACCCTTCTTCTGGCGGGAATTTCAATTCTTTTCTGTCCCGTGAGATAGGCCGCTGTCAGAGAATCTGAATCTTTGAGCAAATCTGACGGAGGTCCTGAAAACACAATATCACCTCCGTTAATGCCTGCACCCGGACCCATGTCAACAATGTGGTCAGATGAGAGCATGGTTTCTTCATCATGCTCCACAACCAGGACACTGTTACCGATATCCCGCAGATCCATAAGGGTGCCAAGCAGGCGTTTGTTGTCCCGCTGGTGCAGCCCGATACTTGGCTCATCAAGCACATACAGCACGCCGGTGAGCTTGGAGCCGATCTGGGTCGCCAAGCGTATGCGCTGACTTTCCCCGCCTGACAGCGTCGCTGCGGACCGGTTCAAAGTAAGATAATCAAGACCTACATTCTTCAAAAACCCCAGTCTTTCACAAATTTCCTTGATGATGGGGCCGGCAATGAGTCTGTCCTGTCCGGTAAGGGAAATACCTGAGATGAATGTTTCAGCCCGGGCAATGGACAGGGCTGTGATTTCCGCAATGGTTCTGCCTGCCACCCGGACAGAAGACGAGGCAGGATTCAGTCGGCTGCCCATGCATGCCGAGCATGCCTTAAAGTTCATGTATACTTTGATCTCCTCCCTTGCCTGCAGGGAAGTGGTTTCATGGTATCTTCTCTTTAAATTGGGGATAATCCCCTCAAATTTTTTCTGATAGGTAATCCGTCTTCCGTTCTGCTCAAAGTAAAAGGGCAGTTTTTCCCTGCCGCTGCCGTAGAGCAGTATGTTCTGAAATTCAGGTGACAGGTTTTTAAACGGCGTGTATATGTCCTCATTATAGCAGGATGTCAAGGCATCAAGAAATTCAGCAAACTGCACTGAATCCTTTCCGATCCAAGGGGCAACCGCTCCTGTTCTCAGACAGAGATCCGGGTCCGGCACAATCAGGTCCGGGTCAAATTCAGTGACAGAACCAAGACCATCGCATTTGGGGCAGGCCCCTTTGGGTGAGTTGAATGAAAAGCTGGCCGGTGTAAATTCCGGATAGCTGATATTGCATTTTAGACAGGAGGTTTTTTCACTGAACAGGGTTTCAGTGTTCTCAGACAGGTTTTGAACCACCACAATCCCCGAGGAAAGGGACAGGGCAAGCTCAAGGGAGTCTGTCAGCCGCTTTTCCACCCCGGGTTTAATGATGAGCCGGTCAACAACGGCATCTATATCATGTTTTTTTGTTTTATAAATTTTTGGAAGCTCATCTATTGCGTAAATCTCCCCGTCAATCCTAAGCCTTGAAAACCCTTTTTTTTTAAATCCTGCAATTGTTTTTTCATGGGTTCCCTTTTGATTGACAACAACAGGGGAAAGAAGAATGATCTTTGATCGTTCAGGCATTTCCACGATTTTATCACAGATCTGATCAATGGTCATGGATGAAATGGGACGCTGGCATTTATAGCAGTGGGGAATGCCGACTCTGGCAAAAAGCAGCCTCAGATAATCGTAAATTTCTGTTACCGTTCCCACGGTTGACCGCGGATTGTGGCTGGCTGTTTTCTGCTCTATGGATATGGCCGGGGACAATCCTTCAATAAAATCAACATCTGGTTTTTCCATCTGACCTAAAAATTGTCTGGCATAGGTTGAAAGGGATTCAACATACCTGCGCTGACCTTCTGCATACAAGGTGTCAAAGGCCAAGGTGGATTTGCCGGACCCTGACAGTCCTGTTATGGTGACAAGGCTGTTTTTGGGAATTTCAACATCAATATTTTTGAGATTGTGCTCCCTGGCCCCTTTGATGATAATTTTATCCGAGCGCATTGGTTTTCCCTGATTCTGCCATGACTGCTGCCAGTTTCAGGGCCTCCATAAGGCTGGTGGGATCGGCAACCCCCTTCCATGCAATATCATAGGCCGTACCGTGGTCCACAGAGGTTCTTATGATGGGCAGCCCCAGTGTGGTGTTGACCCCGTCCCTGAAGTGGCGCATTTTAAAGGGGATAAGTCCCTGGTCGTGGTACATGCAGACCACCGCATGGTATCTGCCCTGGACCGCATGAAAAAAAAGGGTATCCGGAGGCAGAGGCCCTGCGGCATGAATCCCCTCAGCTTTTGCAAGTTTTACAGCCGGTTCTATGGTATTTTTTTCCTCCTGACCGAACATGCCGTCTTCACCGGCATGGGGATTGAGGCCGGCAACAGCAATAAGGGGATTGCTGATATTGAATTGTTCCCTGAGGGCAAGGTCTGTAATTTTGATGGTTTTTAAAATCTGTTCCGGGTCCAGCCGGTCCGGAACCTGACGCAGGGGAATGTGTATGGTAACCAGAACCACTTTAAGTCGCCTGCCGGCAAGCATCATGGCAAAATTTTCTGTTCCTGTCTGAGCGGCAATCATTTCCGTATGACCGTGGAATTCTGAACCGGCAAGTTTAAGGGCTGTTTTGGTGATGGGGCAGGTGGCAACACCTGCAATCCTTTTGTCAAGGGCATAGTCAACAGCCGTAGAAATATACCGGCACACAGCCCGTCCTGTTTCAGCTGAAGGGGTCCCCGGTCTGAAATGGTCAGCATCAAGGTCAGACAAGGGTATGATATCGACACACCCAGGGCAATAAAGACCATGTTCCACCCCGTCAATTCTATTGAGTGTAACGGTCAGTTTTTTCAGCTGAAACGCCCTGGACATAATGCCGGCATCCCCAAAAACAAGGGGCCGGCAAAAGGTATGGATATGGGGATTAGCCAGGGCAGAAGCCAGGATTTCCGGGCCGATCCCCATGGGATCACCCATGGTAATGCCTATAACCGGTCTGCTGCAATTTATGGAAGTCATTTACGGGTCAGCCTTTTTTTTATATGAAACAGCTGGGGGCGGCACTCTTCTGTTGGCTGCGCGTCTTCGACCCATGCTTCGTTGTGTCCACCAGGACATGTGGGTTATATGAAAGCCATCAGCCGTCAGTACTCAGCTAATAGCTTTCATGCTTTGTTGTGCCTGTCAAGGCATGGGGGTTAGTTTGTATGTGCAATCCTTGATTATCCAGTGCTCCCTTTTTCACAAATTTTGATTATACCTGTACCGGGAAAAAGAGTAAATAAAAATTAAAATTTAAGATCATAAAACAGCTTGATTGTCGCAACCCCTGGCAGGGAAAAATCTGATCCCTCAGGTTCTCAATGTTCCTGACAGGCAACCGCCGGGAGCGGCGCCCGGCCCTTCCATAAAAACCTGATGATCGAGCAGCAGGCTTAAAAAATAAAAAAACAAAAATTGTCTGTGAAACCACTAAAAAGCCTGCCAAAATTTTAAATAAAGAAAAAATGACAAAAATCATGGAAAAAGAGAGAAAAAGAGAGTAAAACACATATAATCAGTTTTAACCAAATCATTGAACAAAGGGTAATTACAGAAAATTCATAGGAATAATAAGCTTTTAAAGAAGGTGTTGAAATCAATGGCAATTGATCTGTTTCACAAAAAAAATTCTTTATTATCAAATAGTTACAACTGGGAGCACATCACACTCTAATATGATTCTAACACGGATTGATCCAATTTGACTTGCAAATCAATATAAAATAAGAAAGATGTCAACTTATCTTCCAGTGCTTTACCCTGATGTTTAATTGTTTCTAATTATAACTTTTGGGGTATTTTCATGTTTAATTCTGCAATATTTAATTTTGGAGTATTATGGAATCTTTTTGGAAAAAGGTTAAATTGCAGATGAAAAATCTTCTGCCGGATCACAGTTACAGAATGTGGATACAACCACTTGAATTTCTGGGAACAGATAACGGCCTTATCCGGTTGTCCTGTCCCAATGAATTTTCAAAAAAGCGCATTACAGACCATTATCTGAAAGGGTTCAAGGCAGAGTTCGCCGCTCTGGGCTGTTCCTGCAAACACATAGAACTGATTGTTCAAAAAAAACAGACCTCTGGGAAAAAGAATAAAAAAGACATGACCGGACCCTCAGGTGCTGTTGCTGCCGTGCCCTCAGCCGGTTGTTCTTCCTTTCGTCAGAAGCAGATGGTCCTTCCCGGTTTTAACATAAGGACAGGCGGCGGACGATTGCTGAAAAAAAATTACACCTTTGATGATTTTGTTGTGGGGGATAACAGCATTTTTGCCTTTTCTGCCTCTCTTTCCCTTGCCCATGGATCAAAAAGCAACACCGGCGCCCTGTATCTGCTTTCTGATACAGGGCTGGGAAAAAGCCATTTATCCCAGGCTGTGGGCCATCATGTCATGTCCCAGTCCACTTCCCAGAAGGTCTATTATGTAACAGCAGAGGATTTTACCAATGAAATGGTATTTTCCCTTAAAAACAACCACATTGATCAGTTCAAGGAAAAATACCGGCAGAAGTGTGATGTGCTGATTCTTGAAGATATTCATTTCCTGTCCGGCAAGGATGCCACCCAGAAGGAACTTGCCATGACACTGGATTATCTGATGGATGCAGAAAAAAAAATTATTTTCAGCGGATGTTATCTGCCTTCGGATATCCCCAAGTTAAATGAACAGCTTAAGTCCAGGCTGTCCATGGGCCTTATCACCAAAATAGACGTTCCTGACTTTAAAACCCGTGTGAGAATTCTCAAAAAAAAGGCACAAAAAAACGGGTATATTATTCCAGGCGAGGTAACTGATTATATTGCCCAGGAGCTGTGCGACAATGTCAGACAGCTGGAAAGCGGACTTAACAATGTGGCCACAAAAGCATCCCTGCTGGGGGAGAGGATTGATATAAATCTGGCCCAAAGTGTCCTGGCAGATATCGGAAAAAGCAGAAAAGAAATTACCATTGACACAATCAAAAAGTTTGTCTGCAGTCATTATAATATCACAGAACAGGAGATCGTTTCTCCTTCCAAGGCCAAGCGGATTGTAAAGCCCAGGCAGAAGGCCATTTATCTGGCCCGAAAGTATACGGATCAGCCCCTAAAGAAGATTGGGAGAAGTTTTAAAAAATACCATGCCACAGCCATCTATTCCATCAATGCCGTGGAAAAAGATTTGAAAAAACAGGGGCCTTTTACTGAAGAGATGAATTATCTCTTTAAAAAACTTGAATCCAGCAGGTTTTAAAATGGGAATTTCAGATCCTGTTTTTAATGAATTGATTAAAATTGTCGGCAAAGACCATGTGACCCAATCAAAGGAGGATCTGGTCTGCTACGCCTATGATGCCAGCAGCAGCACTTTTATGCCTGAAGCGGTTGTTTTCCCTTCAAATGCTGAAGACATTTCAAAAATTTTTCATCTGGCAGCAAAAACCCATCTCACCATTATTCCAAGGGGCAGCGGTTCAGGGATGACCGGCGGGGCCTTGCCGGTTAACGGCGGGCTTGTCATGACCTTAAGCCGTATGAATACAATTATTGATATTGACCGGGACAATTTTACAGCAGTGGTTGAACCCGGTGTCATCACCCAGGATCTACACAGGGCAGTGGAGGAGAAGGGACTGTTTTACCCCCCTGATCCGGCCAGTTCGTCCTTTTGTACCATCGGAGGCAATGTTGCTGAATGTGCCGGCGGTCCCAGGGCGGTAAAATACGGGGTAACAAGGGATTATGTCCTCGGACTTGAAGCAGTGCTGCCCTCGGGAAAAATCATCCATACCGGGGTTAAAACAGCCAAAGGCGTGGCCGGGTACGATCTGACACGGCTGATTGTCGGATCAGAAGGCACCCTGGCCGTGGTAACAAAAATTATTTTAAAGCTGCTTCCCCTGCCGGAAACAATCAAAACCATGGCTGTTCTGTTTCCCTCCATGGAAAAAGCAGCCAGGACAGTTTCTGCCATCATCCAAAATGCTGTGGTCCCAAGATGTATTGAATATATGGACAAGGCCTCGATTCAATGCGTGGCCCGGGATTTTACCTTCCCCGTTTCCAGGGATACATCCGCCATTTTACTCCTTGAGGTGGACGGAGATTCAGAACATGTGGAAAAGGAAGCAAAAAAACTGGAAGCAATATGTCTTTCCAATGGGGCATCCCGGGTTTTCACAGCAGAAAATCAAAACCAGGCCAATGATTTATGGAAAGCCCGAAAGGCCCTGTCACCAACGCTTTTTTCCCTGGCTCCCAATAAAATCAACGAGGATATTGTGGTTCCCATCAACAAAATCCCGAAAATGATTGAAAAAATTCAGGACATTCAGAAACGCGCAAATCTTCTGCTGGTCAGTTTCGGTCATGCAGGAGACGGGAATATCCACTGCAATATAATGTACAATAAAAGGGATGAAAATCAGTGTGCAAGAGCTGAAAAAGCCGTTGCCCGTCTGTTTGAGGAGACCCTGGCCCTTGGGGGAACCATAACGGGTGAACATGGCATCGGGATTACCAAAAAAAAATATCTGGGTCTGGAAATAGGAGAGACTGAACTGGATATCATGAAACAGATAAAACAGGTGTTTGATCCCGGAAATATATTAAATCCTGGAAAAATTTTTTAAACCATCGCTCACTGCAGGATATAGAAATCCATTTCCACAATATGGTCAAAAATATCCATTTTAGGGTTCTGAGTTCTTTCAATGGCACACATTATGGATACACCGCAGTATCTGGTACAGATCCTGTCATTTTTGTCAAATTCTCCAAAACAGTCCAGTTCATCTATCACATCTTCTTTTAAACCATGCTTTTTATCTTTGGGGTGTATCTGATCTATTTTCAAGTTATCCATTCCCGTTATCCATTCCCGAATTAAACGTTTTTGACATTAAACCACTGTACACATTAAACCCCTGCCGCGCGATCAGCAAATCTTTTGAACAGCACCGCTGACAGATACCTTGCGTTACCAGTTAACTAGTGTCTGAACGAAAACCCCGTGTTTGGGCGAAAACGTGCCCAGCTGCAAGGCGCAAAAAAGTTTGAAACCGGAGTGTACTCAGGTACATGAGGCCCGATTATATAATTTGGCAAACTTTTGTAGCAACGCAGCAGATGGGTGCGTTTTCGTTCAAACACTGACTATAATAAATTTAACAGTCATGTCAAGCAGGATTCTCTGCTGATCATTTCTTCAAGCTGGCTGACAAGGGGTTTTATGGTTTCCTTTTTTGTCGCTGAAATCACAACACCATGGTTTAAAAGCCATTTATCCTCAAATTCAGCCAGGTTGATTTTATCCTGCTTATTAAACACATAAAGACTTGGAATCCTGTCAAGTTCCAGATCCTTTAAAATGGTTTCAACGGAAGCAATCTGCTGTTTGTAGCGTTTGTTGCTGATATCTACCACATGGAGCAGAATATCGGCTTCACTCAGCTCCTCAAGGGTGGCATGAAAGGCCTCAACCAGTTCAACGGGAAGGTTCTGGATAAAGCCGACGGTATCCGTAATGATCACTTCAGTATCCCTTGGAAACCGCAGTCTTCTGCTGGAGGGATCCAGGGTGGCAAAGAGCTTGTTGGCCGCTGTGATTCTACTCTGGGTCAGGGTGTTTAAAAGGGTGGATTTCCCGGCATTGGTATACCCCACAATGGAAATCACCGGAATATTGGTTCGATTTCTTTTTGCCCGCTGCTGAGCACGCTGCTTGCGTATTTTTTTGATTTCATTTTTCAGGCTTCCGGCCCGGTCCCTGACCCGCCTTCTGTTGATTTCAAGTTTGGTTTCCCCGGGGCCCCGTCCGCCAATCCCGCCGGTAAGTCGTGACATGGCTGTATTTTTGGTGACCAGACGGGGCAGAAGATACTTCATCTGGGCCAGTTCCACCTGAAGCTTGCCTTCGCGGCTTTTGGCATGCCTGGCAAAAATATCAAGTATGAGCTGGGTTCTGTCAATCACCTTCATTTCAACAAAATCAGTGATGGACCGGATCTGGGAAGGAGAAAGCTCCCTGTCAAAGATCATCATGGTGGCATGCTTCTGTATGGCCTGGATGGTTAAATCCGTTAATCTGCCCTTGCCCAGGACAAATTTAGAATCAATTTTCTTTCGCTTCTGGATCACCGTATCAATCACAGAGATACTGCTGGACCGGCAAAGTTCCCTGAGTTCATCCAGGGAGGCTTCAGATTCCTTAACACTGCCTGTGGTGGCATTGATCAGCAGGGCTTTTTCCTCGCCTTTACCGGCCCGGTAAAGGGCATCTTTTCTGGCCAGCTCTGTTTCCAGGGCATAAATTCTCTGGGTACAGTCCATGTCCAGATCGTTTATGGTGACAGGCGCCATAACCTGGTAGGGCGGACCGTTTTCCCCGGGCAGGATGTGACCCATGTGGATCAGCTCAGGACCTCCGTTTTGAGAAAGACACACCGCTGCCATAAAATCAAGCCGAAGAAGGGCAAGGTCGGTTAAATCATCCGTGGTCAGGGGCTCCTTTCCCAGGTGGGTATGAATACACCTTAATCCCTTGAGTTTTCCAGGGGTTGCCTGATAGCCCGGAGTAACAGGAATGACAATTCTATGGGCATCCCCTGTAATCACATACTCGGTTTTCCCGGACCGGTTGATGAGAATGCCGATCTGGCGCCGGATATCATGGGAGATATCTGCCATTTCCCTTAACTGATCCAGTGAAACCAGCTGCTCAGGCGGGGTTTTATGCATGTACAGCTTTTCAATCTGTTTTAACTGGGTGGCTTTGAGGCCTGAAATATTGCCGAATGTTTTTTTCATTGACTCACTGAATTACTGCATTTCCTCATAGGATTCTGATGAGAGTTCCTCAAACCGTGTATAGGGTCCGATAAAAGTCATATACGCGGTACCTGGGGAGCCGTTTCTGTTTTTTGCGATAATAATCTCGGCCTTGCCCCGGTTGGGATTGTTCTCTTCTTTATTGTATACGTCATCCCTGTAGATAAAGCTGACAATATCCGCATCCTGCTCCAGGGCCCCTGATTCACGAAGATCTGACAGCATGGGCCGTTTCTCTGAGCGCTGCTCCAGCATCCGGTTCAGCTGGGAAAGGGCAATAACAGGAATATCCAGTTCCTTGGCAAGGGCTTTTAATGCCTTTGAAATTTCTGCAATTTCAAGATCTCTTCTTTCCAGCCGGTAAGGGGCTTTCATCAGCTGAAGATAATCTACAATAACAAGCCCCAGCCCATGCTCCATTTTAAGACGTCTGGCCTTGGCTCTGACTTCCATGGCTGAAATGCTCGGGGTATCATCAATAAAAATCGGCAGTTCATTGAGCACCCCTGCCGCATAGGTGGCATTCTGCCAGTCTTCATCGCTGATCATGCCGCTCTTCAGCCGATTGGAATCTATGCGGGCTTCTGATGTCAACAAACGCATGGACAGCTGTTCCTTGGACATTTCAAGGGAAAACAGGCCTACGGGCACCTGTTCCTCCATGGCCACATTTCTGGCGATATTAAGGGCAAAAGCGGTTTTTCCCATGCTGGGGCGCGCTGCCAGAATAATGAGATCAGATTTCTGAAGGCCGGAGGTCAGGACATCAAGCCGGTGGTATCCTGTGGAAAGTCCGGACAGTCCCCCGCTTTTTCCCTGACGGGCTTCCAGGTCATCTATATTTTTGTTTATCAGCTGCTCCAGGCTGGTAAAGGACTGACCACCCCTGGATTCTGACACCTTGAAAACAGAAGACTCAGCAAAATCGATAATTTCAGCAAAATCTCCTCTGTCCCGGAGGCATTTTTCAATAATGGCGGACGAGGTGGTAATCAATGCCCTTAAAGCGGATTTGCCTTTAATTATATTGGCATAATGGGCCGCATTCACCGCCATGGGCGCTGCATCCGCTATGGATGCCAGAAATGCCGCCCCGCCTATGTCATCTAGAGCTTCATTCTCTTTCAGACGGGTAGCAACGGTAACCAGGTCCGCAGGCTGGTTTCTGGCGGCAAGGTTTGTAATGGCTTTGTATATTTTCTGGTGGGCCTGTTTATAGAAATCTTCAGGTTCAAGTATCTCTGTAATGTCAAAAAGCGTTGAATTATCAATGAGTACTGCACTTAAAAGCGACTCTTCAGCATCAATGTCATGGGGAGGGACTCGGTGTAAAAGCGGATCCTGACTGGCAGCCTTTTTTTTGAAATCTGATTTCAATCCAGCTCCTTAAAACGGACAACGGGGATGATCCTGTTCCCAAAGTCATCCCCACCATCCAAACCTACGTCTATTGTTTTTCTTCGGGAACCACATTAACGGTGATTTCCGGCTCCACATCCTTGTAAAGCCTGATGGGAACCTTGTACTCTCCAGTCATTTTGATGGGATCAGCTAGAAGGATGGTTCTGCGTTCAACCTCTATATTCTGATCATTGAGTGCATCTTTAATGTCTTTGGTGGTTACAGAGCCGTAAAGTTTAACCTCATCAAACACCTTGGATTTAATGGTGCACGCTACTTCTTTTAATTTTTCAGCCATTTCCTCGGCTATTTTACGCTCCTTGGCAATCTGGAGTTCAAATTTGACCCAGGTCTGTTCAATCATTTTCCGGCTCTGGGGGGTGGCTTTTATGGCCTTGCCCCTGGGAAGGAGATAGTTGCGGGCATACCCCGGAGCCACCTCACATTCTGAGCCGACTATACCAAGGGTAGAAATGGTTTCTTTTAAAATGACTTTCATTATTATAACCTCCAATAAAGGGTCAGCCTTTTAAATGAGGCTTCTGCCTGAATTTTAAATGAGTTGTTTTTGTTCGTGTTTATTTGTCTGATGATTCCATGGTATCCAGTTTTCTGAAGTTAATCCAGGTATCAAAAAAACCAAGGCCCATGACAAGCAGTAGAAATATCTGCTGAATGGCAATAATGCTGTAGATAAGAACTTTCAGGAATACAGGAAATCTTTTTTTTTCAATAAAATAGGATACAACAGCAATCCCCTGGAAAAAATAAACAGGCATCAGAATAATCAGCAGATTGATACCGAAAAGCTTAAGGGCCTGAACGGGAAGACCAATAAAAATGCCGAAAAAAATAGCTGCCCATACCAGATATTCAGGGGCCCTCCATTGATTGAGCCCTTCAAGTCTTGCCAGGGTAATTCCCTTTTTTGCCAGAAATTTCTTGATAAAAAGGAGATTCAGCCATATCTCAAACATCAGCAGGGCTGTAATCAGCGCCGGCAGTATGCGGACAATAACATACTTGATGGTATCGGACGCATTTATCATTACATCAATATTTTCCTGGGGAACCCCCATTTCAGAGTAGAGCTTTAACGTAATGTCTATATTTGTTGAAATATTTTCTGACACAATGGAGACCAGGTTCTGTCCTGCGCCGGCTGAAACAATAAGCATTCCCAAAATGCAGATGCCCACGGTTGTCAGACAGGTGTAAACACCAGTTTTTTCGATGGAAAGCGGTTTTTCCAGATATTCTCCGAGAAAAAAACCGACAAGGAGCAGGGCAGCGTAAAACAGAAGATCAACATAGATCCCCCCTGCAACTGCCAGAATAATACAGAACACCACAGATGTGATGACAGCCCCCATTTTTCTGCCCAGCTTCAACCTGTAAACCAGCACAGGCATGGGAAGCAGAATGGACAGGAAAAACCCCAGCAGAGGAATGGAAACTATTCCTGTAAACAGCAGAACCGTCACCAATATGCCGGTGGTTACTTCCCTGAACAGTCTGTTTTGTTCTGCTGGCATGGTCACGCGGTCAATTCTCCGTATCTGACATTTATCTTCCGGTGTTTATCCCAGTTTGCCCACATAGGGCAGCAGGGCAATTGTTCTGGCCTGTTTAATGGCAGTGGCAAGGACGCGCTGGTGTTTGGCGCAGGTCCCTGTTATCCGCCGGGGAATGATTTTTCCCCTTTCCGTGATAAACTGCTTCAGGGTTTTTACATCTTTATAATCAATTTCAAGGCTTGAATCTGCACAGAATTTACAGACTTTGCGGCGCTGATAAAATCTTTTTTTCTGGTTTTTATGAAAAGCCATTTAATTCTCCTCCTCTGTCTCTTCAGTTTCTTCAACATCATTGTCACCACTGTCTTCTATCTCATCTTCAGTGTCTGTTTCAACTTTTTCTTCAGCGGATTCAGTTGTTCGATTTTTTTCCTCTGCTGCCTCGATTTCCTTGTGCAGCCCTTCCTGGGTGACATTTTTTTCAAGGAGGATGGTCATAAACTTCATTACCCGGTCATCCAGCCTGAAATTCCTTTCAAGCTCCTTGACCAGGTCCCCGCTGCCGCCGTAATTCATGCAGACATAATACCCCCGGGGTTTTTTATTGATGGGATAGGCAAGCTTTTTCCCGCCCCATTCGTCAAAATCAACAAGAATGCCCTTTTCCTGTCCAATGAGGTCTTTCACCTTTTGAAAAAGGCTTTTCTGAGCCTCTTCCTGAAGATCAGGATCGGCAATTAAAACGGTTTCATATCTTCTCATACACTGTCTCCTTACGGATAATAAAGCCCCTGTTTTTTTCAGGAGCAAGGATTAAATAAAAAGGGCAGGATTACTGCCCCCCTCTGTCTCATTTTTATGCCTGTTTTTCGCTACCGCATAAATCATATACCTTTATCATTTTACCCTGTCACCGTCAAGGGAAAATTAAGGGGTTGGATGCCCGCCGGGCCATAGTAAATATATCCCCTATCCGCTTTTTTTACCCGAACATCAAGTTTTTTGAATAGCACCGCCCAGCGGTTGCTCCTTCCATAAAAACTTGATAATCGAGTTTTAGTGACTGTCAAAGGATGCATTAAAATTGTTCATCCTCTTCCCATTCCCTTAAATAATCATTCATATACGCGGTTTGCCCTGACCCCTTATCTGGAGCGGGTTTAAACAGACAATACCCTATATGGCTGATATCCTGGGCAAGGGAGGTGAAAAACGCCTGTTCTATATCCTCTTTTTTTTCTGAAACACTTCTCAAAAAAACGGATTCTGTCAGATAGCCCCTGGGTGTAAAGGAAGCGCACACAGCAGATTCCCATGCATCCGGAAAATTAGTGATCCGCCAGGGAACGAGATTGCCGGGTTTAAGCACATCTTTTTTTCCTTTTCCGAATTTGAACGGGGCATGAACAATTTTACATTTATTTTGCTGCCACTGCATCAATTCCTTTAAAAGCGCAGTCAAATCATCGGAAAAGAGCCACTCTTCCGGTTCCAGAAGCACTGGAGGAAACTCCCTGCTGGCCAAGGCGTAGGCAAAGGGGCCATTTTCCTTCCAGAATGCTTTAAAATCAATTGTCGTAGGCAGTATCTGCCTTATAACCTCCTGTCCCATAAGTCCTCCTTAGGGATATTCCAAAAAATAATCCGCACATCTTGCCTGTCTTTTTGACCGTCTCCTGGGTTGCGCCAATGGGACATATTTAATTCAAATATCCATATTCTACCATACACGTTAGGAACACTGCAACAGAACAGAAAAAACCCTGCTTTGATGCAGACCTGACTTATGGGAGGGGCAGGCAGCGTGAAAAATTTCCATCCAAATGCTGAAAAAACTTGACCTTAAATCTGTAATTTTGTTAACTAAGTCAATCTTTAAGGTTAACAAACCAGATCGACAAACCAAAGCAGACAAAATGAAAGAACAAATCATACAAATTTTAAACGCCAATGCCGGCCGTATTGTTTCAGGTGTTGAGATCAGCCGCCAGACTGGAATTTCAAGGGTTGCGGTGTGGAAACATGTGAAAAAACTTAAAGAAGAAGGATACGGGATCACGGCATCTTCCAGGGGGTATACCCTGAAAGATGCCGATGACCTGATTCTGCCCTTTTGTTTTAAAAACAGGGAAAAAAACATTCATTTTTTCCCATCCCTTGCTTCCACCATGGATACGGCCAGAGAAATCGCACGAAAGGGAAACGCCCACATGCATATTGTGATTGCCAGTGAGCAGACCCAGGGACGGGGCCGCATCAACAGAAAATGGCGCTCTTCTCCCGGCGGTCTGTGGTTTACCATTATTCTTGAGCCGGATCTGCCCCCGCCCCTTTCCTTTAAGGTAAACTTTGCCGCCTCCCTGGCCCTTGTCAAAACCGTGAACCATCTTTTCAATATAGATGCCAGCGTAAAATGGCCCAATGATATTCTCGTACAGGGCAGAAAACTGGCCGGCTTTTTGTCAGAAATGGAAACCAGAGGGGACATGATCTCTTTTGTCAATATTGGTATCGGGCTGAATGTGAACAATCTTCCCCATGAAAAAGAGCCCGGCGCTGTTTCCATCAGAGAAATCATCGGCAGACAAGCAGTGCGTAAGGATATCCTGTCCAGTTTTCTTGACAGGTTTGAATCAAGCCTGCCCACCCTGCACTCGGGCAGTATCATCGACCAGTGGAAACCCTGTACCTCCACAATAGGCTCCCGGGTCAATATTCAGACCATGACAGATACCTATAGCGGGATCGCCAGAGATGTTGATGAAACCGGGGCCCTGATTCTGCTTCAGGACAACGGGGAAGAAAAAAGAATCATCTATGGAGACTGTTTTCATCAGATTTAACCTTTAATCCCTTTATATTTTCTGCAATGGCTGGTTCAGCACTGCAGTTCAAGGACAAAATGAATATTTCAAATCAATTGAAAATGACGGTTTACGCATCCCTTTTTGCCGCCCTGATTGCAGTGGGTACCCATCGGCCCGGTTCCCATCGTTCTGCAGAATCTGTTTGTTCTTCTTGTCGGCATCATACTGGGCCCTAAATGGGGGCTTGCATCTGTGGGGATTTACCTTTTGGCGGGCGGCCTTGGCTTCCCTGTTTTTGCCGGCTGAACAGGGGGAATCGGACAGCTGTTCGGCCCTACCGGGGGGTATCTTTTATCCTATCTGCCGGCTGTGATGGTCACCGGAATTATCTCTGAAAAACTGGGAAAACGCCCGTTTTGGAATCTGATTGCCATGATTGCCGGTTCTGTCGTTGTATTTGCCATGGGAGTGTCCTGGTTAAAAACCATAACCGGCATGGACTGGAACAACGCCTTTATGGTGGGCATATTCCCGTTTATACCCGGGGATATTGTTAAAATTGCTGCAGGGACGTTTTCGGCAAAGATAATACGGCCTGTCACAGGAATACAATAAATGCCGGACACAATCGTAATTCAGACCCAAAACCTTACCTATGTATATGAGGGCAGCCACAGCGGTGTATTCAATATAAATCTCTGTGTATCCAAGGGAGAATTCATTATTGTGGCAGGAAAACTATAGCGCTCAGATAAATTAATACAGTTTTGCTCTGATAAACTGATACACTGAATGACATCAGCAAGTGTTTTTTATCTGGAAAAAGAACCAACTTGTGATACCGTGCAGAGCAACCAAAGAACTTTTCACTGTAAGCGCCTTGATACAATATTTTATACCAAAGTTTTTTTGGTCTTATATGATGT
>JAYEJJ010000051.1:0-5589 GCA_034660495.1 Thermodesulfobacteriota bacterium
AATGGGATTGGATGGTTTTTTTTGTCATATAACTCATTGTTTTTATATGCTTTATTAAGCAATTATCATATTTCCACCCCTACGGATAATATGCCTACGCTAACCGGGAAAATGGGAATGCGCCCGTTGAGTGATGCTATTGAAATAATTGGTTTAGCAGAAGACTTGCTGAAAGAAAATGAGTATGAAATCAACTCGTTTCAAGTGTTACAACTGACAAACGAAAGCGGCTGTTCGGCTTATGATTGCGAGTTTGTGAGCTTAGCAAAAGATCTGGGCATTCCTCTTATCACAGAAGACAAAAAAGTGCTCTTGAATTTCCCTGAAACAGCGATAAGTATGGGTCATTTTATAGATATTTCCAAGAAAGATAAACAATAAACGCTTTTCATTTCCCTCTGTGATTTCATTTAATAAAACAGATATGGGGTGCATGCCCAGATATTGGCTGCTTTTCAATATGCCTGTCTGTTAATATGCCTTGTGCCTGGCAGGCCTGACCTGCTTTAAAATCCAGGCAGTTTAAATTTCATGGTGACTTCTCCGGTATTGCTGTCAATGGTCACCATTTTTTCATCGGGAGCTGTGGATTCCATCTTTTTTCCGGTGGCCATTTCCATGAGACCGCCGATAAACGCCATGCCTGAATTCAGGACGGTTTCTATTTTTTCCTTTGGCTGACTGGCCAGGATATTGTCTCCTGATTCCTGGGATGTGCTGCTGACTTTTTCATCAGAAACCCCTGGGTCAGTCACTGAATCTTCAGGCGTTTCGGATTCTGCGTGGATATCGGGGTTAATCTCTTGGGATTTCAGTCCCTCCCTGGCCTCTGAGTGTTCTTGATCTGCGCTGCTCTGATAAACAATGTCATTTGTATCCGTGTCTTTCAGGCGATTGTCATCTTTCTCTTTGTTGATGATTTCAGGGTTGAGGGTTTCGGGGTTGAGGATTTCAGGGTTCAGGTAATACGGGGTATCTTCCGGGATTTCCTCAGGTTCAGACGGATCAGAGGGGGCAGGGGCGGCTGTTTCATCCATCATTTCCCTTAAGCTGTTGAGCACTTCGTTTCTTTTTTCCCTGGAAAATTCAACCGTGTCAGGTCCCTCATCAAATACCCCCTCAAAAAGATCGGTTTTCAGCTGAATTCCTGCCAGTATACTCTCTTCAATGCTGCGCTTTGCAATCAGATTGATGACATTGATGCAGCTGCTGGTCTGGCCGATCCGGCTGACCCGTCCAATGCGCTGATTCATTTTGGCTGGGTTCCAGGGCAGTTCAAAATTCACCACACAGTCTGCTGCCTGAAGGTTTAGTCCGGTGCCGCCGGCATCTGTTGACAGAAATACCCGGCAGTCCGGGTTGTTTGTGAAAGCATCAATCAGCTCCTGACGTCTTTTGACCGGAACCTTTCCTGACAATTCCACAAAGGAAATTTCCGCATTGGAAAGATGTCTGGCAATCAGATAGGTCATGGTGGTCCATTCACTGAATATGACCATTTTGCGCTGGTTCTGTATGACCAGCTCATCAATGATGGTTTCAAGTTCTTTGAGTTTGGGGGAAATCTGAGTGGACCGGTCTATGAGATAGGTAGAATCGCACACCATGCGCATGCGCAGAAGCAGCACCTGTATTTTTCGCAGATCCATGGGGGTTAGAAATTTTTTGTTCATCAGAGGGATCAAAGATCTGGAATACCCGCCATGGATCTGATGCTGTTCTTCAGACAGATCAATATAATAGTTATTTACCACTTCATCGGGCAGCTCTTCAATGACCTCTTCTTTTTTCCGCCGCAGTACAATGCGTTTGAGTTTTTTATTAAGCAGATCCAGGTTTCTGTATCCGGCAATGCTGCTTTTTTTGGTTTTTGATATAAGGAAATGATCTGCGGCAAACTGCCATAACGGGGTGAGCATATACGGGTCAAGGAACTGGACAATGGAGTATATGTCTTCCAGCTTGTTTTCCAGAGGGGTACCTGTAAGAACCAGGGCGTGCTTTTTGGGAATTCTTTTCACCGCATCTGCGGTTTTTGTGGAAAAGTTCCTGATTCTCTGGGCTTCATCCAGGATGATAATATCCGGTTCAAACCGGGTAAGCACAGTAACATCTCTTAATACAGCTTCGTAGTTGGTGATTTTGAAAAACCCGGTGTCATTGAAATAGGCGTTTTCCCGCTGCTGAGGGGAGCCGGCAACCACCACAGCGCTTTCACTTGAAAATTTTTCGATTTCCCTTTTCCACTGTTCCTTTAAGGAGGCCAGGGTGACAATCAATACCTTTGAAAAGCCGTACACCTCTTTCTTTAATACAGCCAGGGCAATGGCCTGCAAAGTTTTGCCAAGCCCCATTTCATCTCCGAGAAGAAATCCCTTTTTAAACAGGCCGAATTCCACCCCTTTTTTCTGATAGGGATACAGCCCCGGTAAAATGGGATGGTCAGGCAGGGCGCCTCCTTCCATTTCACTGAGCTGTTTTTCCTGAAGATCATGGTCAACCATTTTCAGCAGGTTTTCACGGATACACACCCGTTTGTCTCCCTGGAGACGGGTGATCAGACCCATAATATCCCCGGGACGGTCTGAGAGAAACTCCCCCGTCTCATTAAACCAGGTGTCCAGAAGGGGAGTAAGATCTGATATTTCTGAGGCAGGCCGCTGGGAAAACAGCTTTGGGGCTCCTGTAAGGGAGTCCCAGTAAAGATCAATAAATGGAAAATTTTCCTTTGCCGACTGTTTTTTAAACCCCGGTTCTTTTGCAATGGAAGCCGTGGAAAAAAATATGTGTTTGCAGAATCCCAAACCGTTGGTGAGATAATCAGGGCAGGTGCAGTGACCCAGGCCGTTTTCCGGATCATGGAGGGTAACGGTGTAGGTGCGGCCGGCAGGGGTTTTCACTTTGTGATCGCCCTTGTACATATCCCCTTTTTCAAGGGTTAATTTTTCATGTGCAGCTTTTTTTTTTCTGTCACTTATGGCCAGTGATTTGATTTCTTCCTCTGAAAGGTAGTTTTCCTCTTTTTTCTTTTTTTCTGCAGTTTTCTGTGTCCCGGCGGCCTGTCTGTCCAGGATATCCCGGGTGTTTAAAAGGGCGGCCACCACATGTTTACACCCGTTTCCAGGGTAAGGACAGGTGCATGAGTAGTCGGCCATGTTGTGGTTCAGCTGTATCCGCGTGGTATAATCGCCGTAATTTCCGTCAAACTGAAACACAAAGGTGGTATGGTCAGGATCCTTTTTTGCCAGAAAAAATGATCCATTGGCATAGACACTTTTCCCGCGGTGATAGATCGGCAGGGAGTCTGCCACCTCTTTTCTGATATATTCCTCTGAAAGTCCCGGCATCTTCTTTATCCTTAATTTTCTCTACTTTATCCTTAATTTTATCTAGTGGTAGCGTTTTAAATATGAAACAATTAAACCGGTTTCCCCGGCAGATGCCCTGTCCAGGAGCATTGAAGCCTGGAGATTCCTTTCATGGTGTGGTAACGGACAAGGCATTTTGGGAAACAGCATTTCTTTGTTTTATTATTTATGCGAGCCGGGGGTGGTTTGTCAAGGTTAAAGAATGAGCCGCTGGCTGTCACATTTTTCCAATAAAAGGTAGAGTTCGTGTTTTGAGGGCGGAATTTCTTCTTCAGCCCTGGAAACGTCTACGGTAAAAGCCATTTTTTCAAGGATCTGATCCGGGGTGATTCCCGGATAGCAGCGGTAAAGATACATCTCTTTGGTCTGGTCATCAAACTTCATTACCCCCATGTTTGTAATCACCATTTCAGGGCCGCCAGGGGGAAGGCCGGCTTTTTCTCTTCCACCGGGTCCGTCTATATATCCAGGGCTTGTCAGATAATCCAGCTGTTTGACAAATTTTCGTTTTTCATGCTGCATGAATATCAAGCTTTTAGGGACAAAGGAGGCCACGTCGCATCCCCCGCCGCTGCCTGAAAAACGGATTTTCGGGCTTGAATAGTCGCCGATGACCGTGGAATTGAGATTGCCGAAGATGTCAATCTGGGCAGCCCCGAGGATGCCGACCACATGTTGTCCGGTTATTCTGTTCTGCATGGTTGCAAAGGAGTCAAGGAGCCCGCCATTGGCTGAGGTGTGGTACATGACCCGTGAATCCCCCACTGCCATGGGAATTTCGTCAAGTTTTGAATCAATGGCACCGGTTTCAAAAAATATAACGCTTTCCGGCGCATTGATTTTTTTGGCGGCCATGGCAGCCAGCATGGAAATGCCAGTGCCGCAGAAGACAATATCATTATTGCTGATTTCTCTGGCCGCAACGATTGTCATCATTTCTTTTAATGTATAGTCCATAAGTATCTCCTGATGTGTCATCCCCAATGGAATCAAGTTCTGTCAAGATTTGCGGCGTAGCCTGTTTTGGGATCTGCCATGATTTTTTTGATTTGATCCGGCCCCACAAGATCAATGAGTTCCTGGTGGTCTTTTGTACCGAAAATGTATTTTTCAAGGTATTTTTTATAATCATCATCATTTTTGGCGCTTGCGCCGTACATTTTCAGCTGGCCGGGATCATAGTCATAGTTGTTGTAGCAGGCTGTGGGATAGGCGCCAAAGGGAAGGTGGACCACGGCATCCACATGGATAAAGGGGATCTGATTCTGATCTGAATTCTGTTTGAGTTCATCCCCCGGGCAGAGCTGTTCACAGGTCACAATAAGATGCTGTGCTGCTTTTGCCTGTTCAACATCGGCAAAGGTAAGTCCTTCAATCCGGCAGTTGCCCTTTTTATCAGCCTTCTGCACATGAATTATGGTGACATCAGGGGTGATGGCCGGCACCAGAACCAGTTTGTCTGCATTGCCCCAGCCGGAAAAGGGATTGTCTATTTCCAGGAGTTTGTCATTGGGAATTTTTTGGGATTGGCTTCTCTGCTGTCTGGAAAATCCCCATTTTTTTATGATATCCGTTCCAAGGGAGGACCGGGTGGGCAGAAAGGGGAGACCCATGGCGCCAGCCAGAAATCTCAATGTCATTTGATAATTGGTGTAATCTTCTACCTGCACAAGGCCCTGCTCAACCGCTTTTCTGAACCGGATACACGTCGATGCAAATTTTCCGTTTCCCCCATAGGCGATTTCCAGTCTGGCAACAGATCCGGCACCAATGAGTTCATCCACGCCCTGTCCGTTGGAATGGGCGTACAGGTGAATATCTTTGATGTTCTGGCGGATGATTTCATACACTGCAGCCATGGGGTTTCTGTTGATTGTAAAGCCCCCGATGGTCAGGTGGCAGCCGGGTTTTACAAATTCTGTTACGGCATGTTTAAGTGTGGTTACTTTGTCTTGACCGACATTCATGGTACACCTGTATTTGTTAAATTGTTTTATATAATGGAACACTGTTTTACTTTATAATACTTTATACAGCACAAGTATTAATTTATGTCAAGCACTTTGTGATAAATTCTGTTCCAGGTTAACTGTCACTCGATCATCAAGTTTTTTGAATACCGCCGCCCCCAGCGGTTGCCTGTCAGGAACGAGAACGACGGAGGACTTTTTCCCTGCCAGGCTAAAAATCAAGGAACTGCGGCCTGCGGTCCTCAAACAGC
>JAYEJJ010000052.1:0-5568 GCA_034660495.1 Thermodesulfobacteriota bacterium
AAAATCAAGAACTGCGCTATAGAACTGCGGCCACTGGTCCTCAAACAGCTTGATTGTCGCAACGCCTGACAGGGAAAAAGTCTGATCTCCTTTGGTTCTCAATGTTCCTGACAGGCAACCGCTGGGGGCTCTTAATCGGCCCTTCCATAAAAACTTGATAACCGAGTGTCAGGTTAACTCTTAAGGAACTTTTGACAAAAACAGGAAATCTGCAGCTATTTTGAGAAAGTGCGGTACATCGTTTTCAGGTATATGTTAGGCAGTTTTGCGTGTTTAGTAATTTTTTTTCGTAAGGAACTGATATGATTAACCTGTGAAGAGAAGGGAAAACTGTTCCGTGCCCTGGGCCGTCCCGGAGATGCTGAGGATTGTATGCGGCAGTGGATCTGGACCCCGGATTTGATGCTGCAAAACAGCTTTTTTATGCCATAGACCAGGGCACCATCTGACATCATTGCCTGTGAACAAACAATGAAACGCCGCTGGGCGCGGCGTTATTCTAAAAATTTGATCATCGGGTTTTACATATTATGACACCCGTTGCAGCGGACAGGCCCGTATGCCGGGAGATTTTTTTTGCCTGGCGCGTTTTTTTCAATGGTTTGCCTCTGTTTTAAGATGGTTCTGTGACAATTGATACAGCCGTTATGGTATGCAGCAAGAAAATAGTAGGCGTTTCTTGGATCTTTAATATCCCTGGTGCTTTCGTGGGGGCTGGTTTCATCATGGCAGGCAGCACAGCTTTCAATTGGGCTGTACCTATCCCATTCGTGGTGACAGGTCATGCAGGCGTAATTAAAATGGTCAGAGTGGGGGAAGGAAACCGAGGCCCGTGACTGCCAGACATCTTCCGGTGCTTCTATGGTCACTTGACCAACCGGGACTTCAAGGGTTTCAAGATCGTCAGTGCTTGCTGTATCTGTTTCAGAATGACATCCGTCACAGGAAACAGGACCGGTTGTTACAGCACAGGCCTTTTGATCAGCTGATGAATTTTCTTTTGACTGATGATAATGGCAGCCCCGGCATGCTTTGTGGTAGGCTCCGGTCATTGAAATCAGCTGTTTTTCCTGATTTGACCTTTCACCAGGCGGTTCAGGCCAGAATTGGTCATGGCAGCCTGAAGTGGCGCACCCTTTAACCTTGGACGACTGGCCGTCCCAGTTATGATGGCAGGCTTTACAGGGGTTGCTGAAGTGCAGGGAATGGAAAAAGGGGACAGGATTAAATTTGGTTTCAAAATCCGGTGGCGCTTTAAGGACCATTGTTCCTGCAGGAAGAAGAAGCACATCCTTACCTTCATCTGCGTTAAGAAAGCTGCTTCCGGTGATGAAAATAATGGTAAAGCAAAATACTAAAATAAAAGAGGGTTTCATTGTTTTTCTCCAGTGATTTAAGTGCCGGGTAAATGTTTTACAATCAATTTTTTATATTTGGTTAATATTAATATTTAAGTCAGCATGGGTTTGTCAAAACAAAATGTTTAAACGGCATATATCCTGTTTTTTTTTGGTGGATCAAACCCTTTGTCAGTCTGTTTGATACGATAGAGACGGCAGGTGTTATCCCAGAGGGTTTCAGACAGATTTTCAGATGTTTTATTCCTGATCTGCGCCAGTTTTTCCATGACGGATGCGGCTACCAACTTCAGAGCTCCTGACACCACAAACCTAATATATTGTTTTAACTGAAAATATTCAAATTTAGGATCGTAATTTTAAATGCATAAAAAAACCAGACAAATACCATATATTGTGCTTATTGTCTTTGTTTTTAAAAAAAAATACTATATATAGAAAATGATTATGCATTCAAAATTAGCTGATGTCAGGAGTTCTGAACTTAAAGCGGGACAATTTCCGCCATTTTGGCTCCATGGCAATACCACAATCAAGCAAAAATTAAGGGCTTGCTAACTAATTGAATTTACAGGCTGTCCCGCCTTATGTCCGTAGCCGAATTTTTCACAGGCCATGGCAGTATCAATATTTCTTATGGAAATCCCAATCAGATCCGGATTGAATTTGTTTAAGACAATGTCAATTCCCCTGTCAATTGTTTTGTCATAAATAAAAGGGAGTTCGATATGGACCTCATGTCCCCTGTTTCTAAGATGATCTGCAATAATATTGAGACCGAACGGGTAAACAGGATGGGTTAGAAAACACCTGTTTGCATATATAAGGAGAATTTTCATAGGTTTTTTTTAGTTTAAGATACTTTCTTGATTTTTTTTATGAACTTGAAGGCGGATATTACTATAAGATAGGTTGATCCTGCAATAAGAATAATTGTAGGACCTGTGGAAAAACCCGTGGAAAAGCTTAAGGCCAGTCCTGATGCATTGAACAGCATACAGAAGAGAATTGAAAAAATCATCATATGCCAGAGTTTGCCTGTAAACCTGCCGGCAACCGCCGAGGGCAGGGTGAGCAGTGCAATGACCATGACAATGCCCACTACCCGCACCAGAAGAACAATGGTAAGGGCGGTCAGGCACAGAAGAAATATATAGTATTTCAGGGTGTTGATCCCCCGCAGCACTGCATGCTCCTCGTCAAAACATACAGCCAGCAGTTTGTTGTAGAAAATCAGGGTGGCCGCCAGAATAATGATATCAAGGATGAGCACCATATAGATATCATGGCTGGAAATCAGCAGGATATCTCCAAATAAAAAACTGGATATTTCAAAATACCCCGGCGTAAGATCAATAAAAATAAGCCCTGCTGCCATACCAACCGCCCATATGGCCCCGATTACCGTATCTTCCCTTTCTTTTGCATAGATTGATACCAGCCCTGTGATAACAGCGGCGCCAAGGGCAAAAACAACAGCCCCGTGGATGGGGTCCAGCCATGTAAAATTAAAGACCCGGTTCAGATACAGAGCCCCGCCAATGCCCCCAAAGGCGGAATGGGAAATGGCACCGGCCAGATAGCTGATCCGCCTTGTGACCACATAGGTGCCGATAATGCCGAAGGAGATGCTTGCAAGAACACTTACAATCAGCGCATTTCTGAGAAACAAAAGGTCAGGGTCCATGAGTGCGCCCAGGAATTCATTCATGAAAATATCCTTTTTCGCTGAATCTGTGGTCGTGGCGTATCATTTCAAATTCACCCCCGTATATTTCCTTTATAATGGTACCGTTCATTTTTGTGGTGGGGTGCATGACCACTTCCCGGTTAACGCAGATCACACTTTTGACCTTTTGAGAGACAAAACCAAGGTCGTGGGACACAAGGAGGATGGTCATTCTGGCATTCAGCTTTTCAAGTATTTCAAAGAAAATATGTTTTGTTTCCTCGTCAATATTGGAGGTGGGTTCGTCGAGAATCAACACTTTCGGGCGGCTGCACAGGGCCCTGGCAATGAGGACCCGCTGTTTCTGTCCGCCGGAGAGTTCGTTGAAATTTCTGGATTTATAGTCTGATATTCTCACTTCATTCAGGGCATCCTCAGCGGCGTTTCTGTCCTGTCTGGAATATCTCCCCCATAGCTGGCTGGAAAGCCGTCCCATGAGCACCACATCCATTACACTGACGGGAAACTGCATGTCCAGTTTAACATACTGGGGCATATAGCCGATATTAAGACGGCTTTTTTCAGGGGGTTGGCCCAAAAGTTCTATTCTGCCTGAGTCTGGCTTTAACAGTCCGAGGAGAAGCTGTAAAAGGGTGGTTTTCCCGCCGCCGTTGGGTCCAACAATGGTTGCAAAATCCCCCATGGGTATTTTCAGGGTGATATTTTCAAGTATTTTTCTGTTTTTATATGAAAATGACACGTTCTCCAGTAAAGCGGCATATTCAGGGGTCAATTTATTTTTCCTTTAAATTCTGCCAGCCATTTTTTCTGCCAGGGACTGGATTTCTGTTTTTTTCACCCTGCGGTTCAAGGATGCGCTCAGGGATTTTACAGCGTCCGTT
Source organism: Thermodesulfobacteriota bacterium (assembly GCA_034660495.1). Lineage (GTDB taxonomy): Bacteria > Desulfobacterota > Desulfobacteria > Desulfobacterales > Desulfobacteraceae > DATFJZ01. The sequence goes on from JAYEJJ010000052.1 coordinate 3,930, forward strand.
ACAGCTGGAATTGAGGCTTGGGAATAGGGGATTTTATGAAGGTCAAGGTATTTTTTAACAAGGCGTTTGCCGCACAACGTGTTGAGAAAAAATTTTTCCTCCCGGTTAATGCCAAAGGCATCCCTGCCGTGGGTGCCGGCCACATGGGTATTTACCCCGTCACCGAAAAAAGGGGTGTTATAGGTTAAAAGCGCTTCTCCGGTCTGGGTTTTACAGATATGGCTGATGTATTCATAGTAGGCTGTAAATGTATCAATGTCACGGGTATCAAGGTTCATTAAAAAGCCCTGGTCCTTGAGCATTTTGCCCGTTGTAAAAAGATCTGCGATACCATTTCGTTCCCCTGTGCCCAGGGCGGAGGCCTCAACTGCCGTGGCACCGGCCGCCACCCCCATAATGGTATTGGCCCCGGCCAACCCCATGTCATTGTGGCAGTGAACACTGATCCGGGTGGGGCTTTCCATGGTTTTCACTGCGGCAGGGCTGATCAGGTCGTAGATGGTGTTGGGGGGAATAATGCCAGAGGTGTCCGGCAGGGACAGGATGTCAATTTTCAGCTGGTGAATGAGAATATCTGAAATCTCTTCAATAAAGGTTGGGTCGGTTCTGCCGATATCCAGCATGGCAAGGGATATTACAGCATCCGGCACCTTGTCCCTGATGGCGGCAATGCATTGTTCCAGGTCTGAAAAGAAATGCGCTTTGTCCTGGGAGCTGCTTTTTCCAGGTAGATAGGCGTGGAGATGGAAATCTTTTATCCCTGTTTTGATCAGGAGTTCTGCATCTTTAACCACAGCTCTGCCCATGCCTGCGATTCTCAGCCTGTACCCATGGTTTTCGACAAATTTTTTGAGCTGTTCAACACTTTCCTGTTCCGAGGCGTGGGCCGGGGGGTAGCCGGCCTGACAGATATCCACTTTGATTTTTTCCTGAAAGGCGGCGATCTTCTTTCTCTGGGCCAAAGAAAAAACAATGCCCCTGTGCTGCATTCCTTCCCGTATGGTCTGGTCTATTATGATGATGTTTGGATTATCCATAGAGGATAAAAATAGGACAGATCAGTGTTTTTTGTCAAGCAGTGTGTAAAATAAATTTTTATCTTTCAGCAAGTACCTCCTTCAGCATTTTCAACGCTGTATTGGCAGCAGGAACGCCTCCGTAAACAGATGTCTGGAAGATCACCTCGGCAATGTCTTCTTTTGTACAGCCCACATTCAGGGCCGCATGAATGTGAAGCTTAAGCTCCTCCGGTCTTGACAGAACGGTAAGGGAGGCCACTGTGATCAGCTGCCTTGTGGTGTGGGGGATTTTTTCCCTTGAGTACATCCTTCCTGTGATAAAAAGAGAAAGATCCTTTGCCAGTTCCCTGTCAAATTCCTTCCACAGAGCATAGGGTTTTTCTTCGTTTTTGACGGTGCTGAAGTAGAGGGTTGCTGTTTTACCGGTTTTTTCGGCTGCTTCTCTGTCGTCCATGGTGGTTTATCCTTATTTTTTTTTGATGATCACGTTTTTATCTATAGCGCTCAGATAAATTAATACAGTTTTGCTCTGATAAACTGGTACACTGAATGACATCAGCAAGTGTTTTTTATCTGGAAAAAGAACCAACTTGTGATACCGTGCAGAGCAACCAAAGCAC
>JAYEJJ010000053.1:0-23363 GCA_034660495.1 Thermodesulfobacteriota bacterium
CGCTTGCAGATCAACTTAAGCGAGCTGCTTGGTCAATACCTCTCAATATAGCTGAAGGTTGCGGAAAAAGCAGTATTAACGACAAAAGACGTTTACGTTCACGAGCACGAGCACGAGCACGAGCACGCAAAGATCATAGCTAAAGCTACCCGCCTAAAAGGCGGGGGTTTTAACCTTAAAGGAGACTAATAAACACGGGTTCAAAATTTTGAACTCTGGGAAATTTAATTTTCAACCTGCTATTAAAGGCTTTTATTTGTTTCACTAAAGCTGTGGCACCCAGTGGGGTTTAGAATTTTGAACATTCATGGGACGAATTTCAAATACCAGACCGGCTATACTAAACCAAGCTTAAGCGGACTGAGGTCTAAACTCCATTATCTGCGGGCATTTTTCCTGATTTATAAAGAAAACAAGATGCTTGGCACAGGAGTTGCTACAATATTATTTAAAATTAATTGAATAAAATTGATTTTTCATCTTTTTCCTCCTTTTTAAAAAGCTGCCCTCATCCGGCAGCTTTTTTTTTGTACATGGACCTGAAGAACAAAATCAAGCCCGCATTATTGACATTCTTAACGACAGCCGTTGTGAACCTGAGACGGCGCAGATAAAGCCAATAAAGCAGGCCTGACCTTTCATATAACCGGCTTGGCCGGACCATGATCACCGACCCGGCCACAACGAAAAATGAAACGCCGCAAGTGGCAATGCACTGACAAGTGTTTCTTATAAAATTTCCCATGCCTGATCAATGGATACTGCCGGGGATACTGCCGGGGATACTGCCGGGGATACTGCCGGGGATACTGCCGGGGATACTGCCGGGGATACTGCCGGGCTCCTGACCAGGCGCCTGATAAGCGTGAACTGTAATCTGGGGAAAGGGAATATCCCAGTTGTTCTCTGTGCAGGCCTCAACGCACCACCGTTGAACAGCCCTGGTCAGCCTGCCGTAGAGATGGGCCACCTCACCGCTGAAATCCGCAATTACCACCAGTACCAGGGCAGAATCATCAGCGCTGTTAAATTCAACCCTTAAATTAAGAAGACTCTTTTTGTACCCTTCCTGTTCAGCCCTGTCCTGAATAAAAAGTTCCAGCTGTTCTGGAACCATCCGGGTTGAAATCTTCTGATGATCATAATTAATACCAAACAGGGATTTGAGCCTGAACTGCCTTGAAATATTTAAAGGGGTACAGGCCAGAAAATCCTGGGTCTGGTATGTTTTACAGGCCCCTCCCCGCTGAATCAGTTCAACCATTTCATGGGAAAGGTAAGTGACCTTGCCCCGGGTGCCGTCTGAAAGGATCACCCAGTCATTGAGCTGACAGGGAAACCAGATTTCATGTTTTTTCAGTGGCCGGGAAACCTTGTCCAGCATGTGATCAATGGGCAGCCTCAGGGTAATCCCCAGGGCTGGATTTTCAAGAAGACAAAAGAAATTAATCTGTTTGACCTGCCAGGGGACCCCGTGGTAAATCATGCGCTCCCCTTCCCGGACAGCACCGATATTCAGCATCAGGCGGCTCTGCTCCCACATTTTCGGCAGCGTATGCTTCACCGCCCACACCACACCGATAATAAAGAGAATGGTAAGGCTGAGCAGGACCCAGTCCTCTGCCATATAAAAGACCAGAACAATGGTCAGCAGGCATAAAATCAGTGCAGCTATTCTAAACCCAAGATCCATGGCCCTGAAATAAAAGGGCCTGGTTTTCCCCTTGCCCTGGGGAGCGGCTTTCATGACCAGGCGGTACATCAGCCGCATAAAATAACCAACAGCGAGGCAGGCCATAACTGCCAGAAAAAGAAACAGTCCCCTGGTCTTGAAAAACGTCTTTATGGCTTCCCTGGAAGATTCAACAAGGGATTTTTCACCCTGCTCCATCTTTTCCAGCTGCATTCCGGCAATTTTATAATTGCTCTCCATCTGGCCCTGAACCCCCTTCCATTCAGGAAGAAGCATTTTCAGCCTGTTCTTTAACCGGGGGTTATCCGTTTTTTCAGCAAGGACTGCAATGTGTTCTACAGCCTGACTGGCAACCGGGAGAAGCGTTTCATATTTTTCAATTTCTTCTTTTAGTTTTGTCTTCTCTCTGGCCTTTGAGGTTAAGCGCTTAATCTCCTTGATGCCGGGTTTAACCAGGGACAAGACCTCACTTTTCCAGTCAAAGAGCTCTGTTTCCTTTTTTCCGAACAAGCCCGTATCAATACCTGTGGCAATACGCTCAAAATCGCCCTTGATCTCATCAAGCTGCTGATCAAGGCTCTCTATTTCACTTTTAAGCTTGGTTTTTTCAGTTTCCGAACTGCTCTTTAACAGCCTGGCCCTTTTTTCAGCAATCCTTTCATGTATTTTGTTCTGAAGCTCAACAACAGACCCCAGCATTTCAAGGGCGCTTTCCCTGCTTTTATCTGCAAGCGCTGTATCAATGTCAGGGGTCAGCGCTGTTTCATCACCTTGAACAGGAACCAGAAAAAAAACACACACCAGAAAAAAAACAACAGACATGCGGCAGAACACCATGATCCCTCCTTAAGGCTTTTTCTTTGCCATGGCTGCTTTCAGAATATCCCCCATGGTTCCTGTACTTTTCTTTTCTCCGGGAACAAATTCCTTCCAGGCATTGCTTTGTTTTAAATCCGGAGGTGCAAGACTGATTCTTCTGTTTTCTCCATCTATTTCCTGAACCATTACGTCAGCGGTATCACCGGGTTTAAGCCGGTCAAACCCGGCAGAATCCGAGGATCTGGAAATAGATGACATGGGGATCAGCCCGGTCACACCCGGTTCAAGTGAGACAAAAATTCCAAAAGGCTCCCGTTTTTCCACAACCCCCTTGACAAGGGCACCGCTATCATATTTTTCCTCAATCCCTGTCCAGGGATCACCATGGGCATCTTTTATACTGAGGGAAATCCGTTTTTTTTCAATATCAATATCCTTAATCACAGCCTGTACCCTTTCCCCCTGGGAAACCACATCATCTGCCTTTACAACCCTTCTGCCATAGCTGAGCTCGCTTAAATGCACAAGGCCGTCAAGACCCGGAGCAATTTCTACGAATGCGCCAAAGGGGGCAATGCGGACAATTTTACCGGTAATCTGATCCCCGGCTTTAAGGGAAGACGCAGCGGTATCCCAGGGATCTGCAGCGGTTTGCTTCATGGACAGGGAAATTTTAAACCTGTCAGCGTCTTTGTTGTCTTCAATGCTTAAAATTTTTACCAGAACTGTGTCATTGACAGCCACAACATCTTCACATTTTTCAACCCTTGTCCAGCTGAGCTCGGATATATGCACCAGCCCCTCTACATAACCGCCAAGATCGACAAACACGCCAAAGGGCATTATTTTTGTTACTTTGCCTTCCACCGTATCCCCCGGTGAAACCGTTTTAAAAAAGGCTTTTCTGGCTTCTTTCTGTTCCTCATTTAAATAATCCCGTCTTGACACCACAATATTTCTGCCGTTTTCCTCAAACCGTGTAATAAAGAAATTAAATGTGCTGCTGATATATTCTTCAGGATTTTCAACATATTTATTGTCTATCTGGCTTATGGGGCAGAAGGACCGCTTTTTCATGACATCAACACTGAATCCCCCTTTTATTACCTCTACCACCCGCCCTTCCACCGGGGTATGATTATGAAAGGCCTGTTCAAGCATGTTAAGGGAGCCGGCACCGGAAAGGGCCCTGGACAGTATTATTTCACTTTCCGTCATGGAAACCACGTAAAGTTTCACCCTGTCCCCTGTCTGATACAAAAAATTACCATTCTCATCAAGGAGGTCTGCCTTGTCAACCACACCGTCGCTTTTGGACCCTGTGTCAATGTAAACCTGATCTTTGCCCACAGCAATGATTTTACCTTCAATCCTGTCGCCCTGACAAATATCATCCTTTGTTCCAGAATTATAAGCGTCAAGCATCTCGGCAAAGCTCATCTCTTCCTGGCCGTTAAATTCATCTTTCTCAAATTTTTCCGTCATTACCCTTCTCCTGAGCCTTCTATACAAGGCTTTCCATAAAAACCCACATGATGCAGCGCATCACAACAAACCATGAATTTTAAATTGTACCGCGTCCTGTATCTTGTTTCAAGTTTCTTATAAAACCGGTATGGGCGGTTTAAAAAAAACAGATGACATATCATCTGCAGATCCGGCACTGCCCGCAGTCAATCATGGGACAGTCCCTGGAAATCTTTTCTGATTCTGCCCTTGAAAACTCCTTTTGCAGAAATTCTTTTTTTATTCCCGTGTCAATGAAATCCCAGGGCAGTGGTCCATGCAGGGGCCGCTGTCCATAAAGCTGATCTCTGCAGTACCTGTCATGGACCTTAAAGCCTGTTGTCCATCCTTGTTCCACTGCAGTTTCTATAACCTCTGCCATCCTGCGGTCCCCCCGGGCCAGAAGGGCGTTTATGGTGGACATCCTGGGAGATTCTGCATGGATTCTCAGATTGGATACTTTTTTTAAACTGGATTTGATAACATTCAATTTGTTTTTCAACCGGGATACAGGCAGCATGGCTGTCCATTGAAAAGGGGTGCCGGGTTTAGGGACAAATGAATTAATGCTCATGGTAATATGACCGATTTTTTTCTGTTTCCGGCTTGCTTCCACAAATATGTTTTTTATCTTTAAGGTTAAAGCCGCAATGGCCTCAATATCAGCATCTGTTTCAAAGGGAAGCCCAATCATAAAGTAAAGCTTGATATGGATAATACCGGCGGACACCAGGCGGTTAACTGCAGACAATATATCTGCTTCGCTGATTTTCTTGTTGATAATGCGCCGCATCCTTTCGGAACCGGCTTCCGGGGCAATGGTTACTGTTTTTGTGCCTGAACAGACAAGATTGTCTATCATATCTGTGCTCAGGGAGTCCACCCGCAGGGAACTGAAGGATGCCTTCATATTTTTTTCTGCTGCCATGGCGCAGATCATATTGATGTCGGGATGATCTGAAACAGCGGGACTGACAAGCCCGACCCTGGTGGTGAGGGCCGCGGCTTCGTCCATGGCCCGGGCAATCACATCCAGCGGATAAAACCGGGGTGGTCTGTAAACAAACCCTGCGCTGCAGAACCGGCACCCGTGGGGACATCCCCGGCCGGTTTCAATTAAAAAAATATTTTTAAAGGCAGTTTGGGATGTCATCACAGCCGTGGTTGTTTTGATGGTTGAAAGCTCCTGAACATGGTGCACATGTATTCTGGCCGGTAACTCCTCACTTAAGGGCATGAGGTTCTTAAACCTGCTGTCCCGCCCATATTCATCCCTGTAAAGCAAAGGAACATAGGCTCCAGGAAGCTGTGATGCCAGTTTTTCCAGAAATGTCCTGCGCAATCCCCCGGGTGTCTCCCTCCTCCATGCCTCATATAATTTAAAAAATTCATTGAGTATACACTCTGCCTCGCCCAGTAAAAAACAGTCAAAAAAAAGAGAAACAGGCTCCGGGTTCATAAAACAGGCCACCCCCCCTGCCATGACCAGGGGATGCGCCTCAGTACGCCGGGTCGAATACAAAGGGATGCCTGAACAGTTTAACATATTGATAATATTAAGATAATCATTTTCAAAAGAAATTGAAAACGCCACAATATCAAATGCATTCAGGGTCAGTCCTGTTTCACAGCTCTTCAGGCTCTGGTCTTTGCCTTTTTTGTCAGGGAGAAAGACCCTTTCACAGGCCACATTGTCCAGACCATTCGAAAATTTATACATGGTTTGAAAGCCCAGACTGGACATACCTGTGCTGTAGCTGTTGGGATAAACAAGGGCAAGGCGGATCAGTCCTTTATTTCTTTTCACAACAGCGCCTTTTTCAGAACAAAAGACCTTTTTTTCAAAGCCCCTTTTTTTTCTGCTCATCCATTAATCCGCTTTTTTTCTGAGAAAAGTCGGTATTTCAAGATCCTCGCAGTCAAAATCAATCCCTCTGTATGAATTTTTTCCATCCTGGCCGGCAGCCTTTTTTGAGGTGATGCGCACGGGTTCATCTTCACTCCAGGAGCTGAGCTCTTCCTCAGATGGCTCACGCAGATGACCTCTGGCAAAAACCTCTTTTCCATTATTTTTTTCCCTTGCATCCTTTTGAAATTTAGGTGCGTCAAGCCTGCGGACATTTGATTTTTCAGCCATCTCCTCCTGGCCTATACCTGTGGCAATAACGGTTACCCTCATCTCGTCTCCCAGGCTCTCGTCAATGGCCTGGCCCCAGATGATTTCAGCATCATCTCCCACTTCCTGGTGAATACGGTCACTGGCTTCGGTCATCTCATCCAGGGTCAGATCACTGCTTGATGTAATATTGAGCAGCACTGCCCTTGCCCCGGAAATGGAGATATCCTCCAGCAGGGGATGGGAAATAGCCCTTTCAGCTGCTTCCGTGGCCCTGTTTTCACCGCTGGATATTCCTATGCCCATTAATGCCATACCTGCCTGGGACATGGTGGTGCGCACATCGGCAAAATCAAGATTTACAAGACCCGGAACCATGATAAGATCAGTAATCCCTTTTACTGAGTGATGAAGGATCTCATCGGCCTTGATAAACATATCGATCATTTTGGCGCCCTTGGAAGCGATTCCCCTTAACCGGTCATTGGGAATGGTTATGACGGTATCTGTAATATCCCGGAGCTGCTCAACACCTTCCCTGGCCTGCTTTGCCCGTTTGCTGCCCTCAAAGGAAAAGGGCTTTGTCACAACGGCAACGGTGAGCACCCCGAGTTCCTTGCAGATTTCTGCAATAACCGGTGCAGCACCAGTTCCTGTCCCCCCGCCGAATCCAGCTGTTATAAACACCATATGACTGTCTGTGAGGGCAGCCCTGATGTCTTCCAGATTCTCCAGAGCAGCCTCCTTGCCCACACTGGGGTTGGCGCCGGCCCCCAGACCTCCGGTCAGACCTGCGCCCAGCTGAATTTTAAGCTCTGCTCTTGAGATATCCAGGGCCTGGGCATCTGTGTTGGCCACAATAAATTTGACACCCTGAAGATTGGAGTCAATCATGTTGTTTACCGCATTCCCGCCTGCGCCGCCGACACCGACAACCATGATTCTTGCTGATTTTTCGTTTTCCACAAAAGAAAATCCCATAATCATACCTCTTGTTTTGATTGTTATTATTGATTAAAATTTTACAGACTGCAGCTTCTGATTATTTGTTTTATGTATCAGACTATGTCCTTGAACCATTGTTTCATCCTGGATAGCAATTTTGAAAAAATATTTTTCTGAAGCCCGTCCAGCTCAAGATCTGTCCGGTTTTCAGCCCCGAAAAGGACAAGCCCCACCCCGGTGGAAAACACAGGATTTTTCACAATATCCTTGAGCCCGCCTATTTCTTCGGGCTGTCCAACACGCACAGGCACAGAAAGAACAGACTCAACAATTTCCGAAATACCGTCAAGCAGCGCGCTTCCCCCGGTCAGAACAATCCCGGAAGGAAACGCATTTTCCAGTCCGTTACTGTATATTTCGTCTTTTAAAATTGAAAACATCTCCTCCACCCTGGGCTCAATAATTTCCGAAAGAATATCCCTTGACAAGGGTTTGGGGTCTCTGCCCCCTACCCCTGGCACTTCAATGGTTTCTCCGTTTCTGATATTTTCCGGAAGACAGGTGCCATGGGCAATTTTTATTTTTTCCGCTTCAGCCAAAGGGGTTCTCAATCCAATGGAGATATCATTGGACAGGTTGTTGCCGCCCAGGGTCAGTTCAAAAATATGTTTGATGTTTTTTCCCTTGAAAATGGCAAGGTCTGTGGTGCCCCCGCCCACATCTGCCAAAGCACAGCCCAGCTCCTTTTCTTCCCGGGTCAGGACTGCCTCGCCTGAGGCAAAGGATTCCAGAACAATATCACATACATCAAGGCCGGCCTTGTTACAGCATTTTACAATATTCCTGACCGAAGAAACCGCCCCGGTGACGATGTGGATCTTGGTCTCCAGCCGGATACCGGTCATGCCCACGGGATTCTGAATGGCTTTCTGATCATCCACAATAAATTCCTGGGGGACAACATGCAGAATCTCTCTATCCAGAGGTATGGCCACAGCACTTGCCGCCTCTACCACCCTGTCCACATCCTGTTTGGTTATCTCCCTGCCCTTTATGGCGGTGATGCCGTGGCTGTTGAATCCTTTAATATGGCCTCCGGCGATCCCCACATAAACCGATGAGATCTCACAGCCGGCCATGACCTCGGCTTCTTCCACGGCCTTTTTTATAGATGCCACAGTGGACTCGATATTGACCACAGCCCCCTTGCGAAGCCCCTCGGACGGATAGGAGCCCATGCCTATGATATTGACCCCGTTTTTATCACATTCCCCGACCATGGCACATATTTTTGTCGTGCCTATATCCAGGCCCACAATAATTCTTCCCTGTTCCTGCAAACTAAACACCTCCTTTAAGCTGATCTGCCCTTTTTTCCCCGGGGTTAAAAGCAATTGTCACATTTTCAAGATTAAACAGATCAATGGAAGCGACGGTTTTATCAAAAATATGCCTGTGTACATAATCAAATATTTGATCCATTTTTTTCAGCTTGAACGTATAATTTCCAAACCCCAGTTTTAATGTCACATTGGCGGAACTTCCTGTGTAAGGACTGTCTGTTTTTATTTCAAGACCCGTATCGGCATCGGCATGGACCTGGGTAATCTTTCTTGTATTGTCAAGGGACAAAAGAGAAACAACCGGATGTAAAAGCGTCTCTGAAAAACAATATCCTGCCGGCGTTTGTGTAAGTTCCAGCCCGGTTACAACGGGTAGCCCCCCTTTGCCATGGTCTGTTTCAGCATTGTATGTCTTGAACGGCATTCCTTTTGTGTTGATCACCACATCCCCTGTGTTCCCGATTTTTGCCACTGCAAGGGCATGGTGTTCCCGGATATTTATAATCAATTCTCCTGGAAAGGCTCTTATGACAGAAGCCTCTTCAACCCAGCTGTGGGCCGTCAGTTTTTTTTTCACCTTGAATATATTGATAAACAGAAGATTATTGTTCAATCCCACACCGGCCTGATCCAGAATTTCCATCCGTTCCAGGGTGTCTGCACCATTCAACGATATTTTTTTAATTTTAAAATACGTGGTCTGGGTGGCAAAATCGTGGATAAAAATATAAAAAAGGGTAACCAGACACACCCCGACTATGGTAAGAATCAATTTAATGCCCAGATCAAGGCTCTGCATAAAATCAATTCTAAAAACTGAGGCATTTGACACATCTGCCTCTCCTGCTGCGGATTTCATTTTATTGGGTCGTATCCGGTTGTCTGCCTTCAATTTTCACCTCAGTTTCAAGTTTAATGGAAAAAAGCTGAAAAACAGTTTCTATTACTGTCTCCTTAAGCTTTAATATGTCTTCTGAACTGGCATTGCCCATGTTTATGATAAAATTGGCATGAACATCCGAGACCACGGCATCACCGATTCTTCTGCCCTTGAGCCCTGCCCTGTCAATGAGCTCACCAGCGGCCCTGCCATCCGGCAAATTTTTAAAAAAACACCCTGCGCTGGGAAAAAATTTGGGCTGGGTTGTTTTTCTTCTGGTTAAAAACGTCTGCCATTGTGTTTCAAGCCTTTGCTTTTCCCCTTTTTTCAACAAAAAGGCGGCCCTGACAATGATCGGCAGATTGTTTTTTCCACAATCAATTCCTGTAAAATCTGTTTTTCTGATGGAAAAGCCAATATCCTTACGGGGTATCGTCTCTATCCTGCCCTTTGGATGCATCACATCCACATGATGGAGAATATCCGACATTGAACAATTTCCTGTTCCTGCATTCATCATCACAGCACCGCCCACTGTACCGGGGATACCCGCCGCAAACACCAGGCCTTCAAGGCTGTTTTTTATGGCCGCCCTGGCAGCTTTAATAAGGAGCATCCCTGCCGGGGCTGTTAAAAGATGTTCCCTGGTGTTTGCCGCTTCAATGCACAGGCCATGATTCAGCCCCAGGGTGGACACCACCAGCCCGCTTATGCCCTCATCCCTTACCAGCATATTGGTGCCGCCCCCCAGTACGGTCACAGGAAGATTTGCAGAGTAAGCCTTTGAAAGCAGATCCTGCATCTCTTTTAAACTTTGAGGTGATGCATAAAGATCTGCCGCCCCCCCTGCCCTGAAGGAGGTGTGGCAATGCATGGGTTCGTCTGCCCTGAGGGAAAACAAATCCCTGTTGTCCTCATAAAACCGGGCAGATGCTTTTTTTATGATCCACATCTCTTTGTCCATGACCTTATCCGTCTTAAGCCTTCAGTACTCAGTACTCAGTACTCAGTACTCAGTACTCAGTACTCAGTACTCAGTACTCAGTTATCAGTTATCAGTTATTAATTATTAATTATCAGCTGTCAGCAATCAAATACTGAAGGCTGATGGCTGACGGCTGACAGCTTGCTAAAAGACTGTTGCTGCCGGGCTGAACCGCTTCTGCTCAGGAAGTATTTTTTTCATTAAGGCGCAAAAGCAGCTGCTCCCCAAGGAGATAAACATCCCCCGCACCCAGGGTCAACACCAGATCCCCCTGGTGAACCGTTTCCAAAAGCATGGTCAGGCATTTTTCAAAATCCTCTGCAAAAGAAACATTTTTATGACCGTGTTTCTCAATTCCAACACACAAATATCTGGCATCCACCCCGTCAATCCTGTCTTCACTGGCCGCATAAACAGGCAGCACAATCAGCATGTCAGACCGGTAAAAGGACCGGATAAAATCATCAAACAGCGCCTTTGTCCTTGAATACCTGTGGGGCTGAAACACCACCACAAGCCTTTTGTCCGGCCAGCTCTCCCTGACGGCATTCAGGGTGGTTTTTATCTCCGTGGGGTGGTGGCCGTAATCGTCCATGACAACAGCGCCGCAGGATTCCCCTTTGATCTCAAGGCGGCGCTTGACCCCGTCTATCTGTTCCAGGGCGGACTTTATTACATTAAATTCAATGCCGAGCTCCAGGGCAACGCCCACTGCGGCAAGGGCATTGGATATATTGTGGCGGCCGGCCAGGTTCAGCGACATTTCCCCAAGCGGCTGGTTTTTATAAACAATGGAAAAAAACCCTTTTGTGTCCTTAAACCGGATATGCCGGGCCTGAATATCTGCCTGGGCGGTTTCCCCAAAGGTAATATATCTGGCCGTTACCCTGGGCAGAATATGCTGAATATGCTCATTGTCCAGGCAGAGCACAGCAAGACCGTAAAAAGGCACAGAATTGATGAATTTTATAAATGTTTCCTTGATATCATCAATATCTCTGTAATAATCCATATGCTCGAGATCAATATTGGTGACAGCAGCAATGGCCGGGCTGTATTTCAGAAAAGACCCGTCGCTTTCATCTGCCTCCACCACGATGAAATCCCCTTTTCCATGGAGGGCATTGGTGTCAATCCGCATTAACAGCCCCCCCACAACAATGGTGGGATCAAGGCCGGCCTGGTTCAGGATCTCAGAAATCATGGCCGTGGTGGATGTCTTGCCGTGGGCACCTGAAACAGCTATTGAATATTTAAAACGCATCAGCTCGGCCAGCATATCTGCCCTTTTTATGATGGGAATATTCCGTTTACGGGCCGCCTCCACTTCGGGGTTGCCTGGTGCAATGGCTGTGGAGGTGACCACCACATCGGCCGTTTCAACCTGATCCTTATGATGTCCCTTGTAAATCACAGCACCGGAAACCCTGAGTTTTTCAGTGATGGGACCGCCCCTGAGATCAGAGCCTGAAACTGTGTAGCCAAGATTCATGAGAACCGATGCAATACCGCTCATGCCGATGCCGCCTATTCCGACAAAATGAATATGATAGGTTTTCTGATACATTTACGCCTTTCCTTTTTCAGCCATGGCCATGATAATGGCGGCAATGGTTTCATCTGCTTTGGGAGTACTTAATTGTCCCGCCTTTACTGCCATTGTTCTGCGTTTTTCAGGATTGTCCTTAAAATACTCAATAATTTCTGCCATGGAGTCCGGGGACAGATCCCTGTCAGAAATCATGACTGCCGCGCCTGCATCGGCCAGCGCAGCTGCATTGTATGTCTGATGATCATCTGCTGCATGGGGATAAGGCACCAGCACAGCCGGTTTTGACCGGGCTGTAATTTCAGAAATGGTACCGGCCCCGGCCCGGCATACCATCAGATCCGCTTTGGTCTGAAGACTTGGCATATTATGAAAAAACCGGCTGACACAGGCAGAGATACCTGTTTTTTCATAAAATATTCTGACTGCTGTTTCATCCTTGTCCCCGGTCTGATGGATAATGAAAAAGGAATCCAGGTCCCTGATCTTTGTAAACGCCCCTGTAACAGCATTATTAATGCTGGATGCCCCCTGGCTGCCCCCGGTTACCAAAAGGGTAAAACAGCCGGGGGGGGCACAGAATTCTTCACTTGCCCATGCCGGCAGAGTCCTGACTGGATTCCCGGTATAAATAAGTTTTTTACCGGATTTAAACCCATGGGTCTTTGAAAAAGAGGTAAACACCACATCTGTAAAATATGACAAAATCCTGTTGGTTAAACCGGGAAAGGCATTCTGCTCCTGTACAGCCGTTTTAATCCCCATTAATTTTGCAGCCAGCACAACAGGGCCCGAGGCAAATCCCCCCACCCCCAGTACCAGACCGGGGTTTGTGCGCCGGATAATTTTAGCGGCCTGAAACAGGGAAACCGGCATTTTTATCAGGGAAACCAGCTTGTCCGTAAGATTTTTTCCCTTGAACCCTGAAGAGAGAATTTTTTCGTGCCTGAACCTGTATTGTTTCAGCACACTCATTTCAAAAGACTCCCCTGTCCCCACAAAAAGGATGTCTGCCCCGGGGTTTTTCTTCAGAACAGCCGCTGCAACGGCAATCCCCGGGAAAAGATGCCCGCCTGTTCTGCCTCCGGCAATGATTATGCAGCAGTGGGTCTTATTCATGTCTGGAATCTGCTCCTATATTTATTAAAATTCCCATACAGGCCATGTTCATTAAAAGCGATGTGCCTCCGTAGCTTAAAAATGGAAGGGTCAACCCCTTTGTGGGAAGCGCGCCCAAAGTGACAGCGATATTTATCAGCACCTGCAGACCAAGGCTCAGGGTCAGTCCTGCAGCAAGAAAGCAGCCAAAAAGCGTATCTGAATGGCGTGCAATTTTTGCCCCCCTTAAAATAACAGCGGAAAACAAAACAAGAATCACAACAACGCCGGTCAACCCGATTTCTTCTCCAATAATGGAAAAAATAAAATCCGTGTGGGCTTCGGGCAGATAGTGCAGCTTCTGCATCCCCAGTCCAATCCCCTTTCCAAATATCCCCCCTGACCCAAAGGCCTTAAGGGAATGGGTGATCTGATATCCGGCATCCATGGGGTCCGCCCAGGGATCAAGAAACACAAAAATACGCTCCATGCGGTAGTGAACCTTATACACCAGAAAATAAACAACAGGCAGAAAACAGGGTATGGGCAGCAGCAGGTGTAATATGGGAACGCCGGCAATAAACATCATGCCCCAGGTGATCAATCCAAGAATAAATACTGTGCCGAAATCCGGCTGAAGAAGAATCATCAGGGCAAATACGGCAAAAACCATGACATGGGGCATAAACCCTACGGAAAAAATTTTGATCATTTCCTGTTTCCGGGTCATGGAATAGGCTAAATAAACGATCAGGGCAAACTTGACAAACTCAGCCGGCTGAAAGGAAAAAGCCCCCAGCCGAAGCCATCTTGTGGCCCCACCGGCTTTGATGCCAAATGACGGCACCAGCACCAGACATAAAAGCCCCCCCCCTGTAAACAAAAAAACATAAACCAGGGATTTAAACACTCTGTAGGGCAGAATTGAAGTGACAAACATGGCAGTGATACTGATCACGCAGAACAATGACTGTCTCTGCATATAAAACAGCGGATCTTCAAACCGATGCATGGCTGTGGCATAGCTGGCACTGTAAACCATGATAACCCCGAAACCTGCCAGCACAATCACAGGAAACAGGATAATAGGTTCACTGAAAAATGGATATATTTTTTCTTTTACGCGCTTCATGCCACCCTTTGTTCAAGTTGTTTTACCTGATCCATAAAATCTTCTCCCCTGTGGGCATAATCTTTGTACATGTCAAAACTGGCACAGCCTGGAGAAAACAGAATAATAGTTCCTTTTTCAGCACTTTCTGCTGCAGTTTCAACGGCATGGCCCATGGACCGGGCAAATGCAAAATCTGTAAAATCTGCCAGAACATCATGGATTTTTGATTTTGAGTCTCCCATGGCAATGAGCTTTTTTACCCGCGTTTTCACCAAAGGCCCAAGACAGGAGAAATCAGTATTCTTTTCCTGGCCGCCCATGATCAGAATGATATCCTGGTCAAAGGATTCCAGCGCCCTTATGACAGCATCACAATTGGTGGCTTTGGAATCATTGTAGCAGGCAGCATTATTTATCATTCCGGCATATTCCAGTCTATGGGACAGCCCTTTGAACCTTTCAATCCAGGTCTCAATTTTGCTTACACTGCCCTTTGCCGCACGTACGGCAAGGACCGCAGCTGCCAGGTTTTCCCGATTGTGCCAGCCAGCCAGCCGGGTTTGTGAAATATCAATTATTTCAGGATCACTGCCTGTGATGATGATTTTGTTTTTCTCAATCAAAGCATTTGTCTGACTTGTCTGAACAGTGCACTTTTTTTGACCTTCTTTAAACAATTTCTTTTCTGATTCTGGACAGAAACACTGAATATCGGATTTTATCTGATTTTTTTCCCAAAGTTCAGGTATAAGCGTATGGTTTAAAACAGCTATTTGATTTTTTGTCTGATTTTTAAATATCCGCCATTTGGATGCCTGATAGGCCTTAAAATTTTCATAACGGTTCAGGTGGTCCTCAGAAATATTCAAAAGCACGGCAATATCCGGCCTGAAAAACTCAGCTGTATCCAGCTGAAAACTGCTTATTTCCGCAACAATCCAGTCTGTTCCTTTTTTTTCTGAAAAATAATCAACCATGGGAATACCGATATTGCCGCAGGTAAATACGCTCAAACCAGAAGCTTTCAGCATCTGGCTTATCATTGTGGTGACTGTTGTTTTGCCGTTGGTTCCTGTGACTGCAATAACAGGGGGTTTTATATATCTCGAAAACAGATCCAGCTCACCTGTCACAGGCACCCCTTTTTCCCGGGCCCTTTGAAAATATTCCATATCCAGGGGAATGCCCGGGCTGGTTATGATTTTTTCTGCATTTTCAAAGGTTTCAAACCTGTGAAATCCAATTTCAGTATCAATCCCCTCTTTTTCAAGACCCTTTCCCCTTTCCCGTTTAAGGGGATCCTTGTCTGTTGCCACAACATGAAATCCACGGGCATTAAGAAATCTGGCAATGGACATGCCTGATCTGCCAAGGCCCGCCACAAGGGTATATGGTTTTTTTTCTGCTGCCAAACTGCCACCTACCTTATCTTAAGGGTACTCAGGGAAATCAGGGCAAGGGTGATTGAAATTATCCAGAACCTGACAATCACCTTTGCCTCAGGCCAGCCTTTAAGTTCAAAATGGTGATGCAGGGGCGCCATGCGAAACACCCGCTTTCCTTTGGTTATTTTAAAATACCCCACCTGAATAATCACTGAAAGGGCTTCAATGACAAAAAGCCCGCCAACCACCAGCAAAAGGATTTCATGTTTTGTTATAACGGCAATGGTGCCGAGAACTGCGCCCAGGGGAATGGAACCGGTATCTCCCATAAAAATCTGGGCAGGATGGGCATTGAACCATAGAAAGCCCAGACCTGCCCCTGCAATAATGGCACATAAAACTGTTATTTCACCGCAGGAGGCAATGTGTCTTATCTGAAGATAATCCGCAATGGTAATATGGCCGGACACATAGGCAAACAGCATATAGGCAACACCGGCAATGATAATGGATCCAATGGCAAGCCCGTCCAGTCCGTCGGTGAGATTAACAGCGTTGGATGTCCCCACAATGACAAAGGTGGAAAATAAAATATACCATGCCCCGAGATCAGGGGTGATATTCTTGAAAAATGGAATGGTGAGTCTGGTGCTGAAATCCGGACAATTATAGATCAGCCAGCTGATCACCACACCCGCCAGAATCTGCAGAATAAATTTTTTCCGGGCGGTCAGCCCCTTGTTGAGCTTCTTAACCTGGGTGATATAATCATCAATAAATCCTATCACCCCGAAAAGACCAAGGCTTACAAGGACAATCAACACATAATGGTTGGTCAGCCGGGTCCACAGAAGCGCTGATACCAGAATGGATGCCAGAATAAAAATCCCCCCCATGGTTGGCGTGCCTTCCTTGCCCAGGTGACTTTGGGGACCGTCATCCTGGATAAACTGGCCGATCTGCATCCTGGACAGCAGCTTTATCACCAGGGGACCTAAAAGAAAGCAGATTAAAAAAGCGGTTAATCCGCCGTATATGGCCCTGAACGTAATATACCGGAATATATTTAAAAATGTAAAATCCGTGTGTAAAGGGTACAATAGATGATAAAGCATAGGTTGTATGTCACTTTTTCTTAATTATTCCAAATAATTATTAACGTTTCTACATCTGCCCGATTGGGGGTTTATTTTTATCCTCCCATTTCGGCGCTTCAGTTTCATCCGCTGTTGAATCTTCATTTCATCCGCTGCTGAAGTTCACAAAGAATCTTTTCCATTTTCATCCCGCGGGAGCCTTTTAAAAGCAGCCAGGCGTTGTCTGATAGGTTTTTAAGTATATCTTCGGCAATCTCTTCACGGGTGCCGGTCATGGTTCTGTCTGTTGGCATGCCTGCATCAATAGCTCCCGCAATCAGATGAGCGGCCAGGGGGCCGTACCCGTAAAGCCTTGAAATTCCTGCTTGTGCAG
Organism: Thermodesulfobacteriota bacterium; assembly: GCA_034660495.1. GTDB lineage: Bacteria > Desulfobacterota > Desulfobacteria > Desulfobacterales > Desulfobacteraceae > DATFJZ01. The sequence goes on from JAYEJJ010000053.1 coordinate 16,904, forward strand.
CCTTTTGCCCGATTTCCCGGTGAAGGGCTTGTGACTTTTCCCCAAGCTCCAGCATATCACCTAGGGCAGCCAAGGAAGCATTGTCCTTTGAAATCATTTTAAGCGTTAACAATGCCGCCTTTACCGAATCCGGGTTGGCATTATAGGTGTCATTGATAATATTCAGCCCGGCAGCCCTTAAAATATTGAGTCTGCCCGGAACCGGTTTAAAGGCGGCAAGCCCCTTTTGAACAAGAGCTGCCGGAATATCTGCCAGAAAGGCACAGGATGCCGCAGCCACGGCATTGAGGGCCATGAATCCAGCAGGAATGTTCAGGGATATGGGAATCTTTTCTTTATTTTTACAGACAAAATCAAAACATATGCCTGAATCTGTAATTTTTTCAGATTCCACTCTGAAACCGGCATGTTCTGATCTGCCAAAATAGAATATGCCCTTTATATTTTTGTTCTCCTTTGCTTTAACGGCCAGTGTTTCCCGTTCAGGATCATCGTAATTTATAATTGCATACCCGTTTTTTCTGACACTGCCAAAGATCTCCGCCTTGGCCTTTGCCACATCCCTTCTTGTCCCAAGTCCTTCCAGGTGGGCGTCTGCCGTATTGGTCACAAGGGCAATATCAGGTTCAGCTGTTGCTGCAAGGCAGGCAATTTCCCCTTTATGATTCATCCCCATCTCAACAACAGCCCATTCATGGACCGGGGACAGTTTTAAAAGGGTTATTGGAAGCCCGATCTCATTGTTGAAGTTATTTGCCGTCACCAGGGTGTTAAACCGGGTTTTAAAAATTTCTCCTGTCATTTCCCGTGTGGATGTTTTCCCGTTGGACCCTGTAATGGCAACAATTTTTGCCTTTGACCGGCATCGCTGAAACCGGGCCAGAGATCCCAGTGCAGCCAGGGTGTTTTCCACTGGAAAAAACCGGCACCCAAGGCAATCAAATTTGTTCTTTTCCTGGCAGCTCAGATTGCTTATATATTTCTTTTCTGCCACAAATCCCTTAATACCTTTATCTGCAAGGGATGGAATAAACGTATGACCGTCAAAGCGTTCCCCTTTTATGGCCACAAAAAGCCCGTCTTTTGCCATGGTTCTGGAATCTGTTGACACGTCTGAAAACAAAGGCGTGTTTGTTTTGCCACCTTGAATATCCCCGATTTCCAGGGCTTTTCTGATATCCTCACAGGTCCAGGGAATTGGCGCCTGAGCATATGGATTATCAGAAAATTCTGGGGTTCCACTGGTGGCCCCCCCCTGTTTCATCACTGATGTCTCAGTTTCCGCACAATTTTGAATGTCACCTTTAAAAAGTGCAAGGGCAGCGTTTCTTAATACAATCCGGTCATCAAAGTCAATGGTTTCATGTTTAAGTATCTGGTAGGGTTCATGCCCTTTTCCAGCAGCAACAACAATATCTTCGGCTTTTGACAGGGCAAGGGCTTTTTCCAGTGCTTTTTTCCTGTCCGGTTCAACGATATAGTCTTTATCTGTATCCATTCCCCTGAGTATATCTTCAATAATAACCAGGGGATCTTCACTTCTGGGATTATCCGAGGTAACAATGGCTGTATCACTGTATCTGGAAGCGATTTGGCCCATTAAGGGGCGTTTTGTTGTGTCCCTGTCCCCCCCGCATCCAAAGACAACAATCAGCCTGGCCTTTGACATCTGTCTTAGACTTTTTAAAATACTGGCCAGTGCATCAGGGGTATGGGCGTAATCCACAAAAACATATCTTCCCCCTGAATTTTCAAGCTTTTCAATCCGTCCTGGAACCAGATTGCATTGGTTTATCCCAAGTTTTATGTGTTCACAAAAAACGCCAAGGGCCCAGGCAGCACCGGCAGCACAGAGAATATTCTCCAGATTGAACTTTCCGGTCAGCCCGGATTGGAAAGAAAAACTGGTCTTTCCCGCATAAATGGTTCCTGAAATGCCGTTAATCCCTTTAACCCCGTCACGGCAGTAGATATCAGCATTTTTAACAGAACTGACCTGGTATTTTTTCGACTTCACTGCCTTGAACAAATTTTCTCCATTCTCATCATCGGCATTGATAACAGCAATCCCCTGTTTCTCTCCCTTATCAAGAATGTTGGTAAAAAACTTTTTTTTGCACTTAAAATATTTTTTCATGGTTTTATGATAATCCAGGTGGTCCTGGCTTAAATTGGTAAACACAGCCAGATCAAAGGCACAGTTGTTAACGCGTTTAAGATCAATGCCGTGGGAAGACACCTCGATGATCACATGGGTAACACCAACCGCTGCCATGTCCCATAAAATCCGCTGGATGTCCAGGGACTCAGGGGTTGTCACGGGGGTGTTGAACACCTTTCCGTCATACCTTAAATTCACCGTGCCAATGACCCCTGTTTTAAATCCCGCAGCCTTGAAAATGCTTTCCAGAATCCATGACGTTGTTGTTTTGCCGTTTGTTCCGGTAATCCCTGTTAAAACCAGGCGGTGGGACGGAAAGTTGTAAAATCTGGCTGCAATGGCAGACATGGCCCTTCGGGTATCCTTTACCTGAACCCGCTTGACCCGGGTTCTTACATATTTTTCAGTGACAACCGCTGCAACGCCGTTTTCCACAGCCTGGTCTATGTAATCATGACCGTCGGCCTGAAATCCTTTGATGGCGATAAAAAGTCCGCCCGGCACCACCTCATCCGCCCTGGAGTGAATGGATGTGATGTCAGGATCCTGTCCCGGAATATCTGCCGGTACCAGGGTTCTTTCCCATACAGGGGCTGCATCCTTTACAAGGTATGATAACCGCAAACCCTATCCTCCATTTGACATACCCGCCACAAGCCGTTCTTCCTCTCCAAGGTCAGGGGGGATATTGAGATAATTAAAGGTTTCAGACAGAATCCGCTTAAATACCGGAGCTGCCACCACCCCGCCGTAATGGCTGCCCCGGGGTTCATCAATAACCACAAGAACAGCTATTTCAGGCCGGGTTTCAGGAGCAAACCCTGCAAACACGGCAGTATAATCCTTTTTGGAATACCCTTTACCGTTATCATCAATTTTCTGGGCTGTTCCGGTTTTCCCGCACACAGAATACCCTTTTACTGCTGCATTGACCCCGGTTCCGTCTGTTTCAACAACAGAGCGCATCATTCGCTTAATTTTCTCAGCGTTTTGCCTTGACACCACCTGCCTGACCGGAACCGGAGAAAACCGTTTTTTCACCTTCCCACTGCTTGAATACATCTCCCTGACCAGCAAAGGCTTCATGAGCAGCCCATTGTTGGCAATGGCTGAGATGGCGCAGATCAGCTGAATCCCGGACACAGACACGCCCTGACCAAAGGATATGGCCCCGGTATCAATGTCTGACCATTTTTCGTAAAAAGAAAGGGTACCGGAAGTTTCAATCATGGGAGACAGCCCGGTTTTCTCACCAAATCCAAAGGAAGACAGGGCATTAAATAACACTTTTTTCCCTGTGGTTTCAGAAATCTTTACCGCACCGATATTGCTTGAAAACTTTATAATCTGGCTTAAGGTCAGCCATCCATGGTCATGGGTGTCATTAACAATATACCGCCCCACTTTATAGGCACCGTTTTCACAGAAAAAAATGCTTTTGGGGGTACAGAACCCCTTGTCCATGGCAAAGGCTGCAACAAAAACCTTCATGGTTGACCCGGGCTCAAAGGGATCTGTCATTGCCCGGTTCCGCCATGTCTTTCTTGGAAATTCAGAAAACACATTGGGGTTGAATCCTGGATAGTGGGCCAGGGCAAGGATTTCACCTGTATCGGGTTTCATCACCACAGCCATGCCGGAAGCGGCCCTGTATTTCAACACCCCGTCCCTGAGCGCTTCTTCAGAGATATACTGAATGGCCTTGTCCAAGGTCAAACCAATACTGTCCCCGGTGTAACGGTCTTCCAGCCGCTTTTCCGTGTTAAAATACCTGCCTCTGGCATCTTTGGTGATATTGATTCTCAAATCCGACCCTTTTAAAACATCATTATACTGATATTCAAGTCCTTCCAACCCACTGCCATCATCCCCAGTAAACCCGATCACCTGGGCGGCCAGTTCCCTGTTGGGATAAAACCGTATCACATCATTTTTAAAAAAAAGCCCGTCGATTTTCAGGGCCCTGATCTGATCGGCCTGGTGATTTGAGATCCGTTTTTTAATCCAGGCAAAGGTGTGGTCTGAGGCCAGTATCCTTTGAATTTTTTCCGGATCAAGATCTAAAATCTCTGCCAGAGACCGCGCATCCTTAAAAGGTGTGGTGTTCTGAACCGGTGAAACAGCAAGGGACAGGGCATCAATGGTAATGGCAAGCCGTGTATTCTTTCTGTCAAAAATATCTCCCCTTTTTCCCTGGATCTCAATATATCCGGTATATTCCTTTTCAGCCTTCTCACTGAGGTGCGCTCCATCAATGACCTGAATCCTGTAAGCTTTTACACCGAGGATAAAAACAAAAATCAGAAAAATTATCTCAATCAGAAAAATTCTTACCCGTATGCCTTTTGTCTGATCCCGGGCCATGTCTGTCCCCCTAGAGATGATCGCGATTGTCCAGATAAACGATCTGATTATGATCCGGCACAATCAGATCCAGCCTTGTTCTGGCAATTTCAGATATTCTCTCCGGCGCTGAAAGCCTGTCTTTTTCAAGCAGAAGCTGTGATTTTTCAGATTTTAAGTGCTCCTGTCTTGATTTTGCATCTGCGATTCTGAATTCCGTGTTTACATGTTCCAGCCGGGTTCCTGTGTAAATCAGCAATTCAACAATAATGAGAAAAACATACACCAGCCATTTTAATGACATTTTGTTTTCACTGGCTTTATTCCCGTCTTTTTTGCGGTTGTTTTCTCTGAAACCCACTTATCTATATCCTTTCTGCCACCCTCATCCTGGCACTTCTTGCCATGGGGTTGATTTGAATCTCATCTTTGTCCGCCATAAAGGGTTTTTTTGATATCAGTTTCAGCTTTTGTTTAAAACCACATACGCATTTCGGGAAATCCCTGGGACAGGTGCATCCCTGTTCAAAGGATCGAAAGCTGTGTTTTACCATTCTGTCCTCAAGGGAATGAAAGGAAATAACACATATCCTGCCCCCCCTGTTCAGATAATCCGGCAGATGGGTTAAAAAGGCTTCAAGCTGGTCAATCTCCTTATTCACCGCAATTCTCAACGCCTGAAACACCCGGGTTGCCGGATGAATTTTCATCTTTACCGCTATTTTCACAGGCACTGCATGTTTAACGATCTCTGCCAGGGTTTTGCTGCTGTTCAAAAAAGCGCGGGTCCGGGCGGCCACAACAGCCCTGGCAATCCTTCTGGACATGGGCTCCTCCCCATATTTAAAAAAAAGATCTGCCAGTTCCTTTTCTTTGAGAGTATTGACAAGATCTGCCGCGGTCAGGCTGGATCCTGTATCCATACGCATGTCCAGGTGCTCATCCTTTAAAAAACTGAACCCTCTTGTGCTTTTCCTCAGCTGGTGCAGTGAAAGCCCAAGATCCAGAAGAATACCGTCAACACCGCTGATGTTCAGGTCATCAAGAATTGATCTCAAATTTGAAAAATTATCATGAAAAACAGAGACGGAAGAACCAAATGGCTTTAATTTTTCCTGACCATGGGTTATTGCATCCATATCCTGGTCAATACATATCAGCCTGCCTGTGGGAAACACAGATTCAGCCATTTTAAAAGCATGGCCGCATCCCCCCATGGTACCGTCTACGCAAATGTCTCCCGGCTTGAGATTCAGATGCCTGCGCACCTTGTCAGGCATTACAGGCGTATGGTCAAAACCCATTATTACAATCCCAGTGAGGCTATTTCTTCCCTGACTTCCTCTTTTTCCATTTCCTTTTCCATTTTCTGATTTTCATTATCCCATCTTTCCCTGGACCATATTTCAAAGTGATCCAGAACACCCACAAGAACAATATCCTTTTCAAGATCAGCATAGGCCCTGAGGGTCTTTGGAATAAGAATCCTTTCCTGTTTGTCACAGAGACATTCACAGGCATTGCCCAGAAAAAACCGCTTAAACCGTCTCATATAACGGCTTTTAGCCGAAAGAATCTTTTTTTCTATATTTCTCCATTCATTAAATGTATATGCATAAAGACTTGAATCCATGTTGGACACCATCACCCCGTCTCCGCCGCCGGCCCGGATAATATCCCTGAACCGGGCCGGAATAATAATCCGTCCTTTGGGGTCTATGGTATGAAACGAACTTGATCTGAACAAGAATTCATCCAGGGCTGAAGTTTATACAAACATCCACTTTGCTCCACATTACTCCCTAAATTACGAAAACTGATCATTAAGTCAAGACATTTTTTATTTAGTTCAGACTTCTTCAAATTTGCTTGAAGTATATTAAAATTTTTTGGGCAGTCAGGGCATATATAACCCACTGGAATTTCACTACCTATATAATATTCACATAATCGCTG